>DATDNS010000530.1:0-4540 GCA_036518155.1 Bacteroidota bacterium | reverse complement strand
CGTTATACAACAAGGGTTGCAGGTTCCGACACCGTCCTGAATACCGTCGTGAGGGTGATGGACCGCGCTGTACGTATTACCGGAGCGATTGAAGGCGGCAATGGTTCGCTCAAGGGAGGCGGCAATGGTCGGACGTACTTTTCCACCGTTCTGGGCAAGGAGATCAGGAGCACGATGAATATGGACCAGACGATGGACATGAATACACCGCAAGGCCCGTTTTCAATGAAGATGAAGGTCTCGACCAGTCGAGAATTGATGAAGTGAGAGAATTCGAAGAGTCCTTGGTTCTTTCGTTCATGAATGAAACCGCTGTTGAGACGCCTAAGTCGATTCCTGGCTACAAAGGAACCCAAAACCCGAGAGACCGGAAATCAGGCTTGGCGTCTCTTCATCGTCTCCTTGTTGCTCCTTTCATATCGTCCCCTCCCTCAGACTGGATTACAATTTGGTCGAACTGACTCAAATCAATGTCTATCCCGTCAAATCGTGCAAGGGTTTGACGTTGTCTCTCGCAGAACTGACTTCCTACGGTCTCAAGAATGACCGTCGGTGGATGGTCGTGGACGCGGCCGGCACGTTTCTCAGTCAGCGGTCAGTCCCAACCATGGCCCTCATCGAACCCACGCTTTCACAAAATGTGCTCAATCTAAAGGCACCGGGGATGGAAAGCATTGAAGTTCCGTTCGAACACACGAAATCATCTCCGCGATCCGTCAGGATTTGGGATGATTCTTGTACAGCCGAGGATTGCGGAGATGACGCTGCACGATGGTTCTCGCAATTTCTTGGAGTCGATTGCCGTCTCGTTTCCATCGGAACGACGTATGGTCGCTACGTTGGTGCTCAGTACTCGACCCACCAGGACCAGGTAAGCTTTGCCGATGCATTTCCACTCCTTCTGATATCGAGCGCTTCGCTCCGTGATCTGAATTCCAGGCTTGATCAGCCTGTTCCAATGAACAGGTTTCGGCCAAATCTTGTCGTCAGTGGCTGCGAACCGTTCGCCGAGGATCAATGGAAACGAATTACCATCAACGGTTTCGCGTTCAGTGTCTCCAAACCTTGTGCACGATGTACGGTCCCCGGGGTCGACCAGATGACGGGAATCGTCGCACAAGAACCGTTGACAACCCTTGCGACGTACCGGAAGGGAACCGGGAACAAAGTACTGTTCGGCCAAAACCTCATCAACGAACAGAAGTCCGGCAAAATCACGATCGGCAATGAAGTAACCATTCTTGAAACGTACTGATCTCTCCACTGCTTCACCGGCATCTTTGAAACTGCCCCACCTTTCGTTATATTGAGTCACAATTTCACGGTAGACGTTCACTCAATGCTCTCCGCGACTGAGGTTACACGCGAATTCCGCCAAAAGCTTGATTTGATTGTCCGGAACCACAATCTTGGATGTGGCGGCATTCGTACTGCTCTTGCCCTTACTGAGCGCCTTGACAATCTTGTCCGGAAGGTGTTCAGGAATCTCGACGCCGACCGGCTCTCCATCGTCGCTCTCGGGGGATACGGCAGGAGAGAACTCTGTTTCTACTCCGATGTCGATGTAATGATCCTTGTAAGAAACGATAAGGAGCAATCCGCTGCAAAATCAGCGACCGAACAATTCCTCCACGCACTCCTCGACATTGGACTCGATATTGGACACAGCTTCCGGACAATTCAGGAATGTCTTGAATTCTCCGATGGAGAACTTGAAACGTGGCTTTCGCTTTTGGAAGCGAGGTTTATCTGCGGCAATCGTTCGACGTACCGGGAGTTCAATGCCAGTATTTCAGCAAGGCTTCGGCGTTCCGACAAAGCCGCTTTTGTTGAAAAGATTGCTGAGCTTACCGCCACGCGTCATCAGAAATACGGGGATTCGACAACGCTCCTTGAACCAAACATCAAGAACAGTGCGGGTGGATTGAGGGACCTGCACACATTGTTATGGCTGATGCGCGGCTTGGGCAAAGAACGGCTGAATTCTCCCGCCGGCCAACCGGCTCTTGTCTCTCTTCTCCGGTCGAAGCAACAACGGGATCGTGTCGGATCCGAGGTCGCACGGAAATCAATCGCCGCGTTCGATGTCCTCCTTCGTACACGCAACGAAATGCATCTGAAGTCACAGTCACATCACGATACTCTTGAGTTTTCGTATCAACCCATCGTCGCTGCCGGCCTGCAATACCGTCCGACACGCCTGCGCAACAATGTTGAGCGATTCATGCAGGACTACTACATCGCGGCCCGCACGGCTTCCCAGGTCGCCCAACGAAGCATCGTCTGGGCCAAGGACAGTGTAAGCGGAAAATCCCCGCGCGTGCATCCACAGATCCTCGATGAGACATTCACCATCGTCAACAACCGACTGCACCTTCGGCACCATCGCGCCCCGCTCTCCAACGAAAGTGTGTTGAGGGCGTTTGTGCTCAGCAATGAGCACCGTGTGGACTTTTCCTTTGTGCTCGAGGATCGCATCCATAACAGGCGTGCCGCATTGACTCCGCTGCGTTCCCGGCATGAAACCGATCTGTTCAGGAGACTGTTGAATCAGGGGGAGGGACTGGGGAAATGTCTTCACGAAATGAATGACCTCGGAATTCTTGAGCGCTGGATTCCGGAATGGAAGCCCATGGTCGCCTTCTTTCAGCACAACATGTATCACTACTACACCGCGGACGAACATACATTGAAGGTTGTCGACAATGCAGAATCGCTTTCCCGCGCATCATCCTTGTTCGGAGAGGTGTTTCGTTCTCTTGTCCGCAAAGACATCCTGTTTTTGGCCTGTTTGTTTCACGATATCGCAAAACCACAAAGAATTGGCGATCACGAAATCGTCGGGGTCGGGGTTGCGGCCAAAATCCTCGCGCGGCTCCGCTACACGGACGCCGAGAGCACAGTCGGTTTTCTCATCCGCCATCATCTCCTCATGGAACAGGTGGCCTTCCGGCGCAACCTCAACGATCCGCAGACAGCAGTCGATTTTGCATCTCGTTTTGAAAACGTCGATCAATTGAATTTTCTCTTCATTCTGACGTATGCGGATTTGTCGGCGGTCAACAAGAATGTGTGGACCCAGTGGAAAGAGATGCTCCTGACCGACCTGTATCGCAAAGCGCACGACGTCCTCACGCGACGTCAAACGAGCGAAGAAGTGCGGATGCTTGCACAGCAGGAACGGCAGCGACAACTTGCACTCCTGCTTCCCGCGCTTACCCGTGAAGTCGCCGTAGATATTGCACAGAGTCATCTCGATGGCGTTGAAAGCCCCGAGTATCTCACCGTCTTCGATGCGTCCGAAATTTCCGGGCATCTTCGAACGATCGCATCGAACGAGCCAACCTCGACATTGTTCAAGCACCTTGCCGATTTCACCGAGGTGACGCTGATTGCACGAGACGCACCGTACGCGCTGTCGCATTGCTGTGCTGTCCTAACCGCAAACGATGCAAACATCTTTGACGCACACATTTTTACCCGGAATGACGGCATTATTATCGACAAATTTCGCGTAGTCAACCTCATCACTTCTTCGGTGCTGTCGGAACAACAAACCCTCGGCATCCAATCCGACATGCGCGATGTTTTTACGGGTCAACTCGATGTGCGTCACCTCCTGGAACGGCACAGGCTGAAGTGGAAGCGACGCACACAGTCGCTGAATCCAAATATCCGGTTTGATGTCGAGTTCGAAGATCATCCCCGGTTCACCATTATCGACGTCTTTGCTGCGGATAAGATTGGCTTTCTCCACAGGATTACGGAAACGATCTCAAACCTGGGATTGGACATTTCGTTTGCGAAGATTGCGACCCGGGTCGACGGCATTGTGGACTCATTCTATGTCCTCGACAGGTTTGGAAAAAGGATCAACGATGTGCGTCAAAAAGAGCTGATCAAAGATGAAATCATGCAAACGATGAAAGAATTTTTTGAACTCGAGCTCTCCGGCACGGGGTCCGCGTGAAGAACGCCCGGCCCATCGGTGTTTTTGATTCGGGGATCGGCGGCCTGACGGTTGTCCGTGCCCTGATGAAACACCTTCCCCACGAAAACCTGGTGTACTTTGGCGACACAGCCAGAGTCCCCTATGGACCGAAATCCGCCCAGGTTGTCCGAGAATACGCTGTGCAGGATACCGACGAGCTCCTCAAACACAACGTGAAATATATCGTTGTCGCCTGCAATACCGTTTCCGCGGTTGCGCTTGATGTTGTTCAGAAAAGGGCCAGAGTGCCTGTCCTCGGCGTTATTGTCCCGGGAGCGGAAGCTGCAGCGCATGCCACCGTCAAGAAGCGGGTGGGAATCATCGGAACATTGGGAACGGTATTGAGCAATGCGTATACCAATGCGATTCGGCAGATCGACCCCGGTATTCAGGTATTCAGTCAGCCCTGCCCTTTGTTCGTTCCGCTAGCGGAAGAGGGATGGACCTCTCATGCGGCGACCGAATTGATCGCGAAAGAGTATCTGTTCCCGCTGACGCTCGAGAAGATCGACACCCTCATCCTTGGCTGCACGCATTATCCTTTGCTCA
>DATDNS010000529.1:0-6427 GCA_036518155.1 Bacteroidota bacterium | reverse complement strand
CAGTCAATTACCTATTTCCCTGACTGAACCACTTCGGAAACGGGGGTCGGTTTCTTTGGCGTCGCGGATTTCCGCCCGTTCGTTCTCTTCCTCAAGTACCGCTGTTCCACGACATTATCCTGAGGCGTTTCATCTTCCACGTCCGGATAGGTGTAGACATCGTACTTGTAATTGCGGAGGATGATATCATTGCCGTTCCTCCCAAGGACATACTGCGGCAGCAAGGGGATTTTCCCGCCCCCGCCGGGTGCGTCGATGACGTAATATGGAATGGCAAGTCCCGAAGTATGTCCCCGCAACTTGTCCATGATCTCGAGACCGACTCGGACCGGTGTACGGAAATGGTTCGTTCCCTTTGTGAGGTCCGCCTGATAAATATAGTACGGACGTACTCTCATCTTCAGGAGTTTCCGATGGAGCTCCAGCATCACATCCGCATTGTCGTTAACTCCTTTCATCAGCACCGCCTGATTACCGACAGGACAACCGGCATCGGCAAGCATCCCGCACGCTTTCTCCGCTTCGGGCGTGCATTCCCACGGATGATTGAAGTGCGTGTTGACATAGATTGGATGATACTTGCGAATCATCTTGCAGAATTTCGGTGTGATCCGCTGTGGAAGCACGCACGGCATCTTGGTTCCGAGCCTGATGATTTCGACGTGCGGAATTTCACGCAATGCAGACAGGACCTTTTCCAGGGCGTAATCGGTCACCATCAACGGGTCGCCGCCGGAAAGAATAATATCCCGCACCTCTGGATGTGCGGCAATGTAGTCGATCCCTTCCTGAAGATGCTTTGCGTTGATTTTCGTCGAGTCACTCACCTTCCGCTTGCGTGTGCAGAAGCGGCAATACATCGAGCACTGACTCGTGATCAGGAACAGCACCCGGTCCGGGTACCGGTGGGTGATGCTCGGGACCGGGCTGTCGGCCTCTTCGTTCAGTGGATCTTCCGGAGCGTTCGTATCTTCGAGCTCAACCGCGTCGGGTATGCACTGTCGCCAGATCGGGTCGCCGGGATAGCGGATCAGGCTCAGATAGTACGGATTAATCCGTGTGTGGAAGAACTTATTGAGCCGCTCGGCGGTGTCGTTGTCAAACCCGAAACGCTCGACCAGGTCTTTTCCGCTGTCGACACTTTGGCGCAGCATCTCCTGCCATAGTTCCATAAGAGATTCAGTGCTCCTGCAAATGTTTGGTGTAGATCATGAGATCGTCGCCGGGTGCATAGTAATTGCGTATGCGCGCCGTCTCAAGGTAATCGTGACGTTGATAAAATTTTCTCGTCGGTTCATACTTGGGAAGCGATGACGTTTCCACAACAATCAACCTTCCGTCCATCGAAGAGACCTTCTCTTCGCAGTCGATCAACAGTTGATGGCCAAATCCTTTTCCGTGCAATCCGGGATTCACTGCGATCCAGTAGAGATCGAATGTGGACTGCGTCATCGGTGTCGGTCCGACACAGTAGTAACCCTGCACATTTCCGGCATCATCAATGACGGCCCGTTGAACATAGTCTTCGGTCTGGCCAAGAGTCGCTTCCATCAGTTCCACTGCGACTTCAACTTCTTCAACCCTGAAGACGTTCGTTGCTTGCAGGATTTTTCGCAACGGTTCGACATCCCTGCGCTCAAGCTCGCGAATCTGCATACTGGTTCACGGAGTGCGTTCCAATGCGTATTCCACGATCCTGTTGATCGCTTCCGTCGGTGTCAGCCCGTATGCCCGCGCAGACCGGGCGAACCCTGCAGAATCCGAGATATCCGGATTTGGATTGACTTCGAGAACAAAGAGCTGCCCTTTCTTGTCCAGCCGCATATCGATCCGGCCGTAGTCTCTCAGGCCCATAATCCGATAGGCCTTGAGGGCGATTTCCTTCGCTTTCCGTTCGATTTCCGGCGGCACATCGGCCGGACACACACCTTTCGTCCCCGCGAATTCATCCGTCCCTTCCACCCATTTCGCATTATACGTGACAATCCTCGGGTATCCTTCGGGGAGCGTGGAAAAGTCGATTTCGGATATCGGCAACACGATGGGGCGCTTGTTGCCGATGATCGCGACATTGAGTTCCCGTCCTTCGATATATTCTTCTACGAGGGCCGGCTGGTCAAAATTTTGGAGGATAAAACGAATGCGTTTCCGTAGCGCTGCCACATTCTCGACAACGGAAGCATTCTCGATTCCAACGCTGGCATCCTCGAACGCAGGTTTAACGATGAGGGGGAAATTTAGTTCAAGATCGTCGATACTCAATTCAGAAATACTTTTGTAGACCGCAAAACGGGGTGTCGCAATTCTGTGAAAGGAGAGAATTTCCTTGGTTCTTGCCTTGTTCAGACACGTTCCGAGAGTGTACGCCCCTGCCCCGGTATAGGGGACGCCGAGCAACTCGTAGATTCCGGCAACGTGCATTTCGTGAATTGATTCGTTGCCGACAGACTCGCAAAGATTGAAAATAAGGTCGGGCTGTTTTTCTTCCAGAAAAGCGATCAATCGTTTAATGTCGCCATTGACATTAAAGAGAGAAGTTTTGTAGCCGCAGAGCTGGAGCACTTTCTCCACATTTTCCCTCTCCTCTAGCACTCCCATTTCAGAGAGATCGACTGCAGCCTTCGGCACATTACCAACAACGTGTGAATGGCTTGCCATGGCTTCAAGTCTGCCGTTTTCCGAAATGTATTTTCGCCCGTCTTCGGTCTCTACCGTCGGCTCATTGAAAACGACAGCAACGTGAATCCTTTTTTTCATGGAGACCTCGAATTTTGTTTATTTTGGGCGGTACAAAAACTTCTTCAAATTCAATGAGTTATGAAATTCCGTGCCGTTTTATGGCCAAATTCAGCACTTCGTTGAGCATCGCCTGGTAGTCCAGGCCTGCCGCTCGCGCCGCCATTGGAAATGCAGAATGGTCGTCGGGATTCGGCAAAATTCCGGGGAGAGGATTCAATTCGATAACATGAGGTCTGCCGGTTTCATCAAGCCGCACATCGATGCGACACCAATCGCGGCATCGTAACACATCATAGGCTTTCAGACACAATTCCCTGATTGCGGTTTCCAAATTTCGATCGATTGCCGCCGGGCACGTGTAAAGATTTCCCATCGGATGTTCGATGGTGTCCCACTCCCACTTTGCTTCATAGGAGTAGATTGGATTCGCCCCCTTCGGCAAATGATGAAATTGAATCTCGATGATGGGAAGAACGCGGACATCCTTGTCGTTTCCGAGCAGTGCAACAGTGAACTCCCGTCCGGCGAGAAACTTCTCGACCAACGCCGGCTCGTGGTACGTCCGAAGAACCCTGTCGACCTGTGTTCGAAGTTCCACGCCGGAACGGACGACAGAAGAATCAAGAACGCCTTTGCTTGAACCTTCGTGAAGTGGTTTCACAATGCAGGGGAACGAAATCGGGAAATCATCGAGTTCGTCCGTTGCTGTGACAACCTTGAACGGGGGAGTCAGTACACCGTGATGGGAGAGAATTTCTTTCGCGCGTGATTTATCAAGGCATATGCCGAGTGTCAACGGGTCGGATCCGGTGTACGGTATGCCCAGCATCTCCAACACGGCGGGGATTTGAGCTTCGCGCGACGGTCCGCGCAGACCTTCCGCGATATTGAAGACTATGTCTGGTTGAACCTGAAGGAATTTCTGGTAGGCTTCCTCATCAGCTTCGATGAGCGCCACGGCGTGGCGTTGCTCAAGTGCAGTCTTAACGGCGAGTATCGTCTCTTCGCTGTCCCACTCTGCGTATGTGTCGACTCTCGTGTTCTGGAGTTTCGCCCGCGAGACCACGGCGATGTCGCCGTTCCCTTCATCGCTTCGCTCGCTCACCGCTTCCGAAACTCCGCCGCCGTTCGTCTTTTTCATGTTGTAGACGAGAGCGACATTCAGTCTAGGTACCAAGCAGGTTGATCAACCTTTCAATTGTTTTAGAACGATCATCGCGTGTGCGATGCTCAACAATCACTACTACAAATATAACGATTTATAACTTGTTGTCAAGTTTTTTCGGCCATTTTGGACCATCGGTCGACTTCGATCGACCTCATGTGGTAGTCGATGATGGACAACGATTTTTTTTGGAACGAAAAGAATTTTCTTTTTGCGGTCGGAGAGGTACTCGATGTGATGATCGACGTATCAGAAGTGAAAACTACGATCGCACTTCCGTGTGTCACCGTCGATGAATGGAGATTCCAAGCTCAACCTGTCTTCCCAAGCACAAGAATATCCCTGAACTTCTTTTCGAAGTGTCTTTTGACAGGTGCATTCTCGGCCAGACGGAGAAACGGGTCACGTTCGACGAGGGTGAAGGCATCTTTTCGGGCCGTCTGCAGCAATTCGCGGTCGAGTACAAGGTTGGCGATCCTGAATTCCGGCATCCCGCTCTGTTTTGTGCCGAAATATTCACCTGCTCCGCGGAGTTCGAGGTCAACTTCAGCAATCTTGAAACCGTCGGTCGTTTCAACCATCGTCTCCAACCGGACTTTCGCATCCTGTTGCTCTTCCTGAATTTCGAAAGAATTCGTGGTTTTGGCCTGCTCCTGGAACCATTCGTAGTTGGCGATGAGGATGCAGTACGATTGGTCTGCACCGCGGCCTACTCTTCCCCGGAGTTGATGCAGTTGCGACAGGCCAAACCTTTCGGCGTTCTCCACGATCATAATTGTGGCATTCGGGACGTCGATCCCGACTTCAATAACAGTCGTCGAAACAAGGATCTGGATTCCACCGGCTTTGAAATCCTTCATCACTTCGTCCTTTTCATCGGTTTTCATTCTTCCGTGAAGCAGTCCCAACCGAATTCCCGGAAACACGTTGTCCCGCAAATGTTCGAATTCCTTTGTCGCCGCCTTCAGATCCATCTTCTCAGATTCCTCGATGAGCGGAAACACGATATATGCCTGCCTTCCCCTCCCTATCTCTTCTTTGACAAAAGCGTACACCTTTTCCTTTTGGTTTTCCATCCGTACGGCCGTCCGAATCGGACGACGGTTCGATGGAAGCTCATCAATGACGGAAATATCCAGGTCCCCGTACAGTGTCATCGAGAGTGTGCGGGGTATGGGGGTGGCCGTCATGACCAGCACATCCGGCATCATACCCTTCTCACGCAACGTCGCCCTTTGAAGAACGCCAAACCGATGTTGTTCATCGATGATGACAAACCCGAGATTTGCAAAACCTACTTTTTCTTCGATGAGGGCGTGCGTGCCGATGACAATATTTGCGCGGCCGCTCCGAATATCTTCCAGCACGTCTTCGCGAAGTTTCTTCCGCTGACCGCCAATCAGCAGCCGCGTCGTTACCGGGGTGTCTCCGAGATACCCCTGGATGGTCCGGAAATGCTGTTCCGCCAGCAATTCCGTCGGAGCCATGAATCCAACCTGGTACCCGTTGTCGACGGCCCGCAACGCAGCCAGCAGTGCCACGATGGTTTTGCCGCACCCGACGTCTCCCTGAAGCAACCTGTTCATCGGCCGCGAAGATTTCATGTCTTCGGTAATTTCTTTGACGACCCGTGATTGTGCGTTGGTGAGCCGGAACGGAAGTCTGCCAAGGAGGTCGTTCGCCAATTCGCCCTCTTGCGCAAACGATACGGTTTTTCGTTCATCACGAAGTTGGCGTTTCCTGTAGGCCAGCATCAATTGGAGAAAGAACAGTTCGTCATATTTCAGTCGATTCTTTGCGGCATCGAGGTTCTCCTGGCTCGACGGGAAATGAATATGCCTCAACGAGAATTGAAGCTCGTGAAATTTGTTCCTGGCGATAATTTCAGGTGAAAGTACTTCTTCGACCTTTGAAAGGTGGTCCTTGATCGCATTCCGAATAATGCGGCGAAATCCCCGACTATCGAGTCCGACTTTTTCGAGCTCGAACGACGATCGGTATTTCGGGATGATTGCGCCGGTGTTGAACAACTTTCCCCAATCAGGTTCGTCCTCTTCGGCGCTCGCCAGGCGGTCGAACTGGGGATGAACAAACTGTGCTCTCCCCATTTTGTCGACGGCCGGGACGGCCGAAAGTGCGAGCAGCTCCCCTTTCTCGAACGCATCTTTGTACCATTGAAAGCCTTCAAACCAGACGCACGTCAGAAAGCCGCTGTCGTCTTTGACCGTCAGAAAAAAGATCATTTTGTTCGTCCTTCGCGCACGTCTGGCTTCTTGACGAAACACCTCTGCGATGATTGTTACCGGTTTGCCAGTCTGGACATACTGTTTCAAATCGGCAATGCGCACCATTTTACTTCGATCCAGATAGTCCCTGGGAAAGTAAAACAAGAGATCTTCAACGCTTTGAATTCCCAATTCGGTCAAGGCCGCGGCGCGTTTGGGTCCAATCCCGCGGACAAACTGGAGCGGAGAGACGCTCGGAGATTGAGATGTGCTTGCTCGAGTTGGCGAGGACTGTTTC
>DATDNS010000528.1:0-9095 GCA_036518155.1 Bacteroidota bacterium | reverse complement strand
CGAGGATTAACGGCATCGTTCCTCCCTCGAATACCTTCGTGGTGACAAACAGGCTCCAGGAAGACCTTACCTACCAACAGCTCCCGTTTATCCCCCGGGAGAATATCCTCATCGAACCAGTCGGAAGGAACACGGCTCCGTGCATCGGTCTTGCGGCTTCGCTGATCCACAGGATCGACCCTAAAGGCGTGATGATCGTCCTCCCGGCAGACCACGTGATACGTGACGTGGGGGAATTTTTGAGAGTGCTTGGCGTTGCCGTGAAGGTGGCGGACGAATCGAATGCACTGATCACGATTGGCATAAAGCCGTCGCGGCCTGAAACCGGTTATGGCTACATCCAGTTTGACGAAGATTTGCTTGCGGGGAACCCGTACCAGAACGACGGAGTGTTGCGCGTCAAGACCTTTGCAGAAAAGCCGAACCTTGAAACCGCCGAGCGATTCCTGCAAAGCGGAGATTTTCTTTGGAACAGCGGTATGTTCGTCTGGAAAGCCCAATCAATCCTGAAGGAGATTGAAGTTCATCTTCCCGACCTTCACACTCAATTGAAAACGCTTACTCAGAAACCGGGATCGCCGGAGTTCAAAGCCGCGCTTGAACAGGCATACGGTATCATCCGGGGGATATCCATTGATTACGGTGTGATGGAGAAAGCGGGGAATGTCTTTGTTGCGAAAGGTGATTTCGGGTGGAGCGATGTCGGCTCGTGGGATGAAGTGGTCCGCCTGGCTTCTGCCGACAGTGAGGGGAACTGCGTCAAGGGTCTCGTGATCACCAAAGACGCTGTTGGAAACTACGTTGACGCGGGGAAGAAAGTCGTTGCGGTTATCGGAGTTCAGGACCTCATCGTCGTCACGACCGACGATGCGGTGCTTGTCTGCAAGAAAGAGCGTTCCCAGGACGTCAAAGAAATTGTCGACTACATGCGCCGAAAGCAAATGAATGACCAATTGTAGTGCGATCGTCTGGTTGTCGGGCGCAGTTCTTTGTATGATGGTCCTCGGTTGTGTGTCGACTCCGCGGTTTGCTGAAAAAGAAGAACACGATCGTGCTGATACCGGGAGGACGCAAAAGGCCGTCGCGGTACGAGACGATCCGCCGGCGCGTGTCGCGAGCGGCAAAGTTCTCCTCACGCTTGAAGGGACCGTTTCGTATTATGCTCACGATTTTCAGGGAAAGCAGACATCCAACGGTGAAACATTCGATATGAACGACCTCACCGCTGCTCACCGCACATTTCCGTTTGGCACAAAGGTCAGAGTGACAAACCTCGAGAACAAGAAGAGTGTGATCGTCCGAGTGAATGACAGGGGTCCGTTCGTGGAAGGAAGAATCATGGACCTTTCCATGGGCGCCGCAAAGGAAATCGGGCTTATCCAGAATGGGACAGTAACGGCCCGCCTCGAAGTTCTCCAATGGGGGGACGGCAAGTAGCCGGAAGATTCTCCATGCCAAGGAAAGTCATCACAGAACAGGATATCGTTGAACTGGCGAAGAAAGGGGAGAAGGTTCTCCGCATCGATTCCGACACCATCCTTACTCCTTCCGCAAAAGATGCTGCCCTCCTCCACAAAATCCGGATAACGTCGCTGCACGAGCCGTCCCCGCATACAAACAAGGGGGTGGATTCTGTTACAGTCGTTGAGCCGAAATCGAAGAACGCATCGACCAATGCAACGATGGTAGCGCTTGGGTCGGACCACGGGGGCTTTCGGCTGAAGGAGGCATTGAAGCAGTACCTGGGGGAATTGGGATATACGGTAGCCGACGTGGGTACAAACTCAGAAGAAGCCTGCGACTATCCCGACTTTGCCTATGCGGTGGCAACGATGGTTGCGTCCGGCCGGGCGTCCAAAGGAATTATGATCGACGGGGTGGGCGTTGCCTCGGCGATCGTTGCGAACAAAGTCCCTGGCGTACGAGCCGTGCCGTGCTACGATGAATTCGTGGCAAGAAGCAGTCGCGAACACAATGATGCAAACGTATTGACGCTTGGCGGAAGGATTGTGGGCTCCGAACTCGCAAAATCGATCGTGAAGATCTGGCTGGAGACATGGTTTGGGGGCGGCCGACATCAGGCCAGGGTTGACAAGATAAGGGATGTCGAGCAACGCTATTCAGGACACAAATAGGCCGCAAAAACGGAATCAGTAGTTCAACAATTTGAGCCGCGACGTTGTCGTTGCGGCTTTTCTTTTGTGCGGTAGGACAATGAGATGAAGATCAACGTAAGGGTAAAACCCAACTCCAGGAAAGCGGAAGTCGTCCTTCAGGACGATGGGAGCTATCTGGTTTGTGTCACTGTCCCACCGGTGGAAGGGAAGGCCAATAAGCAGGTCGTGGAACTGTTGGCGGAACATTTCAACCGGCCCAAGAGCCGCATCAGTATCTTGAGAGGTGCCAACGGAAGGTTCAAATCAATTGAGGTTCTGTAGGTTGACTTGTGTAAAGAAACCTTCTCCCACCGGGCAATTGGCCAGCCCTTAATATTTAGGATTTGCCAAATTCTGACGCGGGAATTCGCGTGAATTCCCCAAGTTTCCCCCCTTCAACCTGTTTGTCCAGCATCAACCTACCCAACTGAATCAATGTCAGTTTAGCTCCTAGTTCGCGAAATCTGAGAACGCTGGAACTCCTCGCTTCCGATTCAACGTTGTATTAATAAGGTTACACGCAAGTCGAAAAGTTGAACTTCAGAATCTGCTCAGTGTGCCTTGAAATTTAGCACTTTTTGAAATTTGGCTGGGATTGACTTGTCGTCTTCCGCTATGGCTCTTCGGCAGAATATCTGACAAATAATCAGCAGGTTCGAGCAAAGGAGAAGAGGCCAATTTTCACGAAATTCGCAGGATCGGATACCGGACAAAGAAATATCCTTGATTCTCAAAATCGGAAAGCGTAAATTAATTGCATACGATTTACCCGTGACGGAACTTTCGTCACGATGAAACCATGAAGAACTCTAAATGATGCAAAGACATCGTACAAATATTGAATCCTTAAGAAGGAACCTTATCTTCTCTTTCCTTCTCTCTGGAATTATGACTCTTATCTTTTCCGGCTGCGTCAAGCCAGCTGCCAGCAGTACGTTTGGCGACAGAGCCCAGAAACAAGGCGAAATTGACGGCGAAAACAGCCTCAATTCGATACCTCTGCCTGAATTTGTCGAGGTAGACAAGCCTCCGACTGGCTACTCCAACCTTGTCAGGAAATATGCAGATAGATATCACCTTGATTGGGCACTCGTTCTGGCTGTCATGAAACAGGAGTCCCGCTTTGACAAGGAAGCAGTAAGCCACAGAGGTGCGTACGGCCTCATGCAAATTATGCCGACAACCCAATCTGAACTGGTTGATAAACTTGGAGTATCAGATGCCTCAACGCCAAGGAACAACATCAGGGCGGGAATCTACCATCTGAGGTCAATGTACCGTGCGTTCCCCAAAGCGCGGGGGGAGGACCGGATCGAGTTGGCGCTTGCAGCCTATAATGCCGGCCTTACCCGGATACGGGCTGCCAGGGACGTTGCCCAGTATCTTGGACAAGATCCAAACAGTTGGAAATCTGTGAAAAGTACTCTACCACTGCTGTCGCAAAGCTATTATTCGCTCCATAGGGACATTTGGCATGAAAGCAGGCCCCCTTGCGGGTATTTCAACGGTTATCGCCAGACGCTGACCTACGTTGAGAATATCATGCAGTACTATGATGATTACAGCCTGGCACTGAAATAGCAGGAATCCGTCAAGCGATTCACTGCAATTTGTGTTATTCCCCCGGCCAATTTCTTATCGAAAACCGTCTTCACGTCACCCCAAGGTAGAACAACTCATTCATTTGTTTGGGACTTCATCATACAGTCTAACATAATCCATTGGAAGAGCAGTGGAACCCAATGGTTATGATGCATCAATGTATGGCGCAACGAGGGAAACTACGACTATTGACGGTTGACAATAATTGATTCTCGACGTATATTGCCCACAGCTATTTTGATGCAAATAGCACATCACATCGCTAACTAACTGATCCCAAACCACAATATCAAGGAAGAACCTTATGAAAAGGCTACTGACCGTGGCAGTAATTCTGCTGACAATGAGCGCCGTGAGTTCTGCGCAAATTGCACTCAAAGGTATCGGCGGTGCTATCGGATTCAGCTCGGTTTCCTTTGGAGGAGGCGGAAGCAGTGAATCCATGAGCGGATTCCTCATAGCGGCACACGCTGATCTTGGCGAATTCACGAAAGATTTCGCATTCTTTCCGAGCATAGAGTATTTTTCGACGTCAAAAGATATCAGCGGATCTACTTGGAAAGTGTCTGATTTCGCAATCAACGCTGACGTGCATTACAATATTGCGATGGAAGGAATGTTGAAACCCTATGTCGGCGCAGGACTGGGATACAATAGCCTTAGCTTCACGTGGTCTGTTCCAGCGTTCTTTGGATTCGGTGGAACGTACACCGGAAGCGATTCGCGCCTTGGGATCAACTTATTGGCGGGATTCAACTACAAGCTGAACGACATGCTCACACTGCTTGTTGAGCCGCGATATGTCCTGGCAAGCGATTACAACCATTTCATAATCAAAGCCGGCGTGACGTACGCACTGAAGCCATAGTCTGCACAGGATTTTCCAGAAAGGGAGGGAATCGCGAGATTCCCTCCTTTTTTTTTGGGTTGATGATCGTCTGATAATGTTGTTCAGTTGGAAGTTGAACCGATAGCCAGAGCGCAGAAACTGCACTTCAATCCATGGTCTTATTCGGAACCGAGCATTGGTCTAGCTCAAAGTCTGCTCAGTACGGCTCAGCGGTCCTCCATCTTGGGCCACCAAAAATAGCGGGTGCGACCGTTTCGAGAGCAAACACCTCATTGGAATCCGGACTGATGTGGTATCTAGACTAGCTCATGGAACTCCGGGACCCTTCCTTGTTTGGCCAGACTTTTTTTCTTACCTTGCCTCTGTGAATGAACTAAGCCATTTAGAAGGAAAGCCCCGTTGTCATTGCGGTATTTTTGGGATTTTCGGCCATCCCCAAGCCGCAGTCATGACCTATTATGGCCTTCAAGCCCTCCAGCACAGAGGACAGGAAGCCACCGGTATTGTCACAAGCGAATTCCTCGAGGAAAAAAAGAAGTGGCGGTTCAATATTCACAAAGGTATTGGACTTGTCAATGAAGTCTTCAAAGACGAGAGGCTTCTCAAAGAGCACCTCAGGGGGAGGTCTGCAATTGGTCACAATCGCTATTCAACGACCGGATCCGCTGACAACAAATCGAATATCCAGCCGTTCACCGTCAACTACCGCGATGGGAACCTGGCACTCGGCCATAACGGTAATCTTACCAATTTCAGGACGCTCCGCACACAGCTGCAGAATGAAGGGACGATATTCCAGTCGACGTCCGATAGCGAGATTATTCTTCATCTGATCGCACGCAGCAAGCAGCCGAGCCAAATCATGCAGATCAAAGAGGCCCTCGACCAGGTTGACGGGGCCTATTCCCTCGTGATGCTCACGGACAACAGCCTGATCGCGGCACGTGACCCGTACGGGTTCCGTCCCCTCGCTCTGGCGAAGCTCAATGGCGCCTATGTTGTCGCCTCGGAAACCTGCGCCTTCGATATCATCGGCGCAGAGTATATCGGCGATGTCATGCCCGGCGAAATCCTGGTCATTGATGAGGATGGAATTCGTTCCGGTGAGCTGAAATCCTATCACGTCTCCAAGCGCTCGCCCGAACCTCATCACTGCATATTCGAATACATCTATTTTTCCCGTCCCGATAGCAAAATCTACGGCGAGAACGTTGACAAAGTGCGTCGGAAGCTCGGTAAGCTCCTCGCACAGCAATCCCCGGTGAAACCGGACAGCCCGGACGATAAAGTGGTGGTGATCAGTGTGCCGGACTCCAGCAACACCGCGACGCTTGGATTTGTCACGGAAAGCAACAAGACTGACGTAGACGTAAAGCTTGAGATCGGATTGATTCGTAGCCACTATGTTGGAAGGACGTTCATTCAACCGGAACAGCAGGACAGGGAAATCAAGGTCAAAACGAAATTCAATACGGTCAAAGGGGTTCTCAAAGGCAGGAAAGTTGTCATCGTTGACGATTCGATCGTTCGCGGAACCACCTCCCGCCAGCTGGTAAAGCTGATCAGAGAAGCCGAACCAAAAGAGGTGCATTTTCGAGTCACGTGTCCTCCCATCCGCTTTCCGTGTCACTACGGAATGGACTTTCCGAGTCACGATGAGCTGATTGCGAACGCTTTTGATGGAAACGTCGATGAGATCGCGGACTATATCGGAGTGGACAGTCTTGCCTATCTTTCCATGGAGCGATTGCTCGAGGCGGCTCCCAAAGAAGACGGCAGACACTACTGCACGGCATGTTTCAGCGGAAAATACCCCGTTTCCATAGATACCGATTCTGAAAAGAACGCCAATGATAATTGATGCGTCGTTTTCTCCATGGTATCCTGCCTGATACAGCGTCAAGGCGTGTCCCCTCGCCGGCATCAGCACGCATTCCGACCGCCGCTTCCGTGTAGTCCTTCCTGGAGGTGACGTTGGACGTGCAAAGGATTCGGACCATCTCGAACCTGATCAGTGTCAGCCGCGTCGCATTTGTCCTTCCCGCAGCGTATTGCCTGATGGCTGATTTTCCAAACCATCGTGCATGGGCCATCTTCTTTATTTTTGTTGCATCATCAACGGATTTTTTCGACGGCTTTCTCGCAAGAAAGCTCCACGAGGTCACTGATTTCGGAAAGATTGTCGACCCTTTGGCCGATAAGATCGGCATCGGGATCATTGCCGTTTGCCTTCTGCTGACCGGCGACATACCGCTCTGGTATTTTGCTGCCGTTGTGGCCCGTGATGCGCTGATTTTCGTTGGTGGAATCTACATCAAAAAGAACAAACAAATTGTACCCCAGGCGAATATGGCCGGGAAGATTACCGTGAATATCATCGCGCTGGCCTTGTTGCTGTGCATCGTAAGAATACCGGCGCTGGAACCTCTTCGCATCGGCGTGATTTGGCTCAGTGTGTTGTTCATGATTGTCTCCCTGATTGTCTATGCGAAGAGACTGTTCATCGGAAGAACGTTAACTCAGAAGAGCTGAACGTGGGCATCCTTGGGACGTTTCAAAAAATTCGTAACGGTCTCGCGAAGACGCGCGATTCGCTTGTTGCGAAGCTCGATTATGCCATCCGTGCAAAAAGTACGATCGACGAGCAACTCTTGGAGACGATGGAGGAAATCCTTATTGCTGGAGACGTCGGGGCTCAAACAACGTCGCTGATTCTCGGCAATATCAAGCGCCGGGTCAAAGAAGAAAAATATGAATCTTCCGAACACCTCGTTCGGCTTCTCAAAGAAGAGATAGCGGGACTTCTCAGTTCCAACGGCTTGCCCGACGAAATTCTGGTGAAACTTCCGTCCTCGCCACGGCCGTATGTCGTCACGGTCGTCGGGATTAACGGCGTGGGGAAAACAACGACGATTGGCAAGCTGGCATACATATTCCGCAATCTGGGATACAAAGTCGTCATCGGCGCTGCGGATACGTTCCGTGCAGCGGCGAACGAGCAGCTCGAGATCTGGGCCAGGAGGGCGGGGGTCGAGATGGTGCAGCAGGCGCATGGCGCCGATCCTGCGTCTGTGGCGTTCGATTCACTGAGCTCCGCACTCGCGAAGAACGCAGATGTGTTGATTATCGACACTGCCGGACGGCTTCATACAAAGGCGAATTTGATGGAAGAACTGAAGAAGATCAGGCGCGTGCTCGGAAAAAAGCTTCCCGGGGCCCCGCACGAAACGCTTCTCGTGCTCGATGCAAGCACGGGACAAAACGGGCTTCAACAGGTTCGCTACTTTACGGATGCCGTCGACGTGACAGGCATTGTCCTGACGAAGCTCGACGGAACAGCCAAAGGGGGAATCATACTTGCGATCAGTCACGAATTGAAAATCCCTGTGAAATACATAGGGGTCGGGGAGCAGATCGACGACCTGCAGCCATTTGACCGCAGAGCGTTTGTTGACGCCTTGTTTGGCAATGCGAACCTTGCACCGGAACAGGGGGCGAGATGAATTCGGAAGCCACGTTAATCCTCGCGACGACGATCAAGGCCTCCGCTCCTTCGGCAATATCGACCCTCGTTGGGATACAGACCCACACGGTGATCGTTGGTCGTGCACTGTCCGTTCGATGGGTCTATCGTGATCGGGGAGGAAATCGCGTTATCCGGCAATTCGGGAATGAGCGCCTCGGAGAACTAGTTTGACATCAAAAATTCATATTATGCAGCCCGACCTCGCCAACAAGATTGCGGCGGGGGAGGTTGTGAACCGTCCGGCCTCCGTGGTCAAGGAATTGGTTGAGAATTCTCTCGACGCCGGAGCAAAACGTGTGACGATCATCGTCAAGGATGCGGGGAAGGCCCTGATCCAGGTCAGCGATGACGGGGATGGCATGAACGAAGAGGATGCGGTCCTTTCGTTCGCGCGCCACGCGACGAGTAAGATTACCTCTGCGGACGATCTGGAACATATTCACACCTTCGGATTCCGCGGCGAGGCGCTGGCTTCCGTTGCTGCTGTATCGCACGTCGAACTGCGGACGCGCACGGCTGAAGAAGATGTGGCAACATTGCTCCGCGTCGAAGCAAGCGAAATCAAGGAGCGATCAAAATACCCGATGGAAAAGGGTACCACCGTTCTTGTCAAGAACCTGTTCTACAATACCCCGGCCCGCCGGAATTTTCTCAAAAGCCGGCAGACAGAGCTCAAGAACATTACGGATGTCGTCACACGGATGGCGATCGCCTATCCGGAAGTCGAGTGGCTCTATCTGAGCGACGACGAAGTCTTTCTCGACCTGAAAGCGAAATCAATCGAGGAAAGGCTCAAAGATGTCCTGGGCGAAAAGCATTTTGCTGCCCTGGTCAGGGTGCGCGAAGCCACGGACTACGTTTCGATCGACGGATTCATCGGCAAACCCGATTTTGTCCGCAAAGCGCGTGTGGACCAGTACGTTTATCTGAACCGGCGTTTCATCCAGAGCCGGATGATCAA
>DATDNS010000527.1:0-3965 GCA_036518155.1 Bacteroidota bacterium | reverse complement strand
CGACGCGACATCGTCATAACTGAAGGCGATGCCGGTGGGTCCGGACAACTTGCTGTAGACACTGTCATAACCGGAAACCTGCTCGAGCGCTTTCTTCACGAGCGTGTTTTTGGCAACGGTATATTCTATTCCGGCTTTTCTGAATTCACGACGGAGGTCAGTTTCCTCTTCCACCGTCATTCTCGAGAAATCTGCGAAATAGATCGCCGTCGCACGTGAAGCCTTTTCAACGACTTCTGCTACGATGGCTTCCTTCTCACTGCGTTTCATGAGCTTCCTTTCGATTCACGTTCGATGAGAAGCCCCCGGAACCCGGGGCATCAAACAATGAACGGTATGTAGTATAGAGTGCGTAAACTTGTCTTGGCCGCGGCGATCATCGCCGGGCGCAACCACTTATTGGTGAGCAGCCAGTTCGTTTTTGTCGATCGGGAGGCCCGGACCCATGGTGCTTGAGATAAACACGCTTTTCACGTACTGTCCTTTGGCCGTCGCAGGCTTGAGCCGAATAATCGTATTCAGAAACGAATGGATGTTCTCAACGAGTTTTTCATTTTCGAAACTTGCCTTGCCAACCGTTGCCTGAACGATGCCGGCCTTCTCGGCACGAAATTCAATTTTGCCCGCCTTGACCTCTTTCACCGCTTTTCCGACATCCGGGGTCACCGTTCCGCTTTTTGGGTTTGGCATCAGGCCGCGCGGACCAAGAATTTTTCCGAGCTTCCCAAGTTCTCCCATGACGTCGGGAGTTGCGATGATCACGTCCACATCCGCCCAGCCTCCTTTAATCTTCTCAAGGTAGTCCTGGAATCCGACGTGGTCTGCTCCCGCCGCCCGCGCTTCATCGTCCTTCGGCGGCTTTGCAATCACCAAAACCCTCACGGCCTTGCCGATCCCGTGGGGGAGTGCGACGGTGCCACGGAGCGCCTGGTCTGCCTTCTTCGGGTCGATTCCCAGCCGAACGGCGATATCAACAGATTCGCTGAACTTTGCGCTCGCGGTTTCTTTCACCCGGGCAACAGCCTCGGCGATCGTGTAACTCTTCTTGTCAACTTTCTTGGCCAACGAGTTGAAACGCTTGCTGTGCTTTTTCATAACTGATTACACTCCAGTGAATGATTACTCTTCGACGGTGATACCCATACTGCGCGCAGTTCCAGCCACCATGCTCATAGCCGCGTCGACGCTTGCGGCATTCAAGTCGGTCATTTTCATTTCAGCGATCTCGCGAACCTGGCGCTTGGTCACCTTGCCAACCTTATTCCTGTTGGGTTCCCCGGAACCTTTCTCGAGTTTCGCAGCCTTCAGGAGCAGGATAGCAGCAGGAGGAGTTTTCGTGATGAACGTAAACGACTTGTCGCTGAAAACCGTGATCACGACGGGGATGATTAGTCCGGCCTGGTCCTTCGTCTTGGCATTAAACTGTTTGCAGAACTCCATGATATTGACCCCTTTTTGTCCCAGCGCGGGGCCGACCGGAGGGGCGGGGTTTGCAGCTCCAGCAGGAATCTGAAGTTTGATGAATCCGACTACTTTCTTTGCCATGATGTTTCTGCCTCAATAATAGAGATTCTATGGTATTTACTTTTCCAGTTCAACCTGCGAGAAATCGAGCTCGACAGGAGTCTTTCTTCCAAAAATGCTTACCATCACTTTAACTTTCAATTTTTCCGCGTTGACCTCTTGAACGAACCCGTTGAAGTTGTTGAATGGTCCTTCCGTCACTTTGATGGGATCGCCGACACGGAACGGAATCTCAACCAGTTCAACATCCTCGTTCTTCTCCATTTTGCCTATCAGTCTCCGAACTTCATCCGGTTGCAGTGGAGCCGGGTTGTTCTTGTCGGGAACAAACCCCAGGACCGACGGTGTCTCAAGGATAAGGTGCGTGGTTTCTTTGTCCAGCACAGCCTCAACGAGAACATAGCCGGGGAAGAAATTCTTTACCCGCGCCTTTTTCTTTCCGTCCTTGACTTCAATGACCTTTTCGGAAGGAATCATCACCGTGGAAATTCGTTCAGCGAGATTGAGGCGTGCGATCTCCGTCTCCAGAAATGCTTTTACTTTCGTCTCGTGACCGGAGTATGTTCGAACCACATACCAACGCTTGTTCAAATTCTTGTCCTATCCAGTTTTACAGAATGGCTTGAAGTACTCTGCTGACGGCGAAATCGACGACCCAGGTGAATACCGCGATAAGGATGCACACGGCAATGACGACCCGCGTGGATTCAAAAAGCTCCTCGCGCGTAGGCCAGGTCACCTTTTCCATTTCTTTAACGGCATCCTGAAAAAAAGCAATGAGTTTTTCTTTCATAGGCATTTCCGGTTTGTCTGACTACATCCTTGAGTCCGTAACGAGCACGTCAGGAGGGACTCGAACCCCCAACCGGCGGTTTTGGAGACCGCTACTCTACCAATTGAGCTACTGACGTATGAGACAACGAAAAGGCTGGCAGCTACTTGGTTTCCTTGTGCGGAGTGCGTTTATTGCACCATGGGCAGTACTTTTTGTACTCCACGCGCCCGGTTTGCTTTTTTTTGTTCTTAGTCGTCGAATAATTCCGTCGTTTGCACGTCGAACATTCCAGGGAAATAATGTCTCTCACGATCAATGCTCCTTAATTTTCTTTAACAGTCAAGTCTGCGCGTTGAGCTTGCGACCGGGATTGAACCGGTGACCTCGTCCTTACCAAGGACGTGCTCTACCAACTGAGCTACGCAAGCGATCCCGGTGTTCATCTCGAGCGGGAGACGGGACTCGAACCCGCGACCAACAGCTTGGAAGGCTGTGACTCTACCAACTGAGTTACTCCCGCGATTGCTGCTTCGTCGAGCGACTTGCGCCTCTCGCCGCCTCCCTCCTTCCTGCTGGTGGGTAGGGAAGGATTCGAACCTCCGAAGGCATGAGCCGTCAGATTTACAGTCTGATGCGTTTGACCGCTTCGCTACCTACCCAAGTGTGCGCACTCCGCACTTCCGACCGCCTGCGCGCTTCGTCCGTCGAGCTGGCGATGGGATTCGAACCCGCGACCTGCTGATTACAAATCAGCTGCTCTACCAACTGAGCTACGCCAGCGATGAGACAGGAAATGAACCGCGCCCCCGCTTCTTGCCCTCCACCAATCGTTCATCACGACAGGCGAACAAAGACAAAATGCGTGCCCGATTGTATCCCAGAGATTATAAATATAGAAGAATTTCCTAAATAGTCAACGTAATTTACCGTTTTTTTGCGGGAATCGAAGGTCCGAAAGTCAGCGGACAAGAGTTGAAAGTCGCGACTTTAGATTCAGCGCAGGGATAAACGACGGGTCGACAGTCAGCGCTTCCTGAAGGCTCTGGAGACCTTCTCCAAGACGTTTTTGCTCAAGCAAATACATTGAGTGGTAGGTATACATTGATGCGTAGTATCTTCTCATATCCTCCGTAACATAGTTGGCAAACGATCCCCCTTCAAATTTCACGATAATCGGTTTCCATTCGGCCTTTTCTCCCCTTTTGACCAACCGAACGAGCAACCCTTCGGGTACCCTGTCATATTCCGGAGGGAATTCGTCTGCAATGCGGGGGTCAACGTAGACCGGATGCGATTGCGTCAGCCTGGTAATCATGTCGGAAAGGAGTTCGTCCCAGCGATTCTTGATGGTCAGGTAATTGAACGGTTCACCCTTCTCAAACTTGTTGAGTTCAATCAAAAACGCATCAATACTCTTCTTTGAAAGTGAGTCGACTTCCGGGTAACGACGACCCATTTGAATGAAGTACCAGGTACGATTCTGGAGTAGTTCCCGGTCGATGAAGATGACATCCGGCCTTTCTTTTTCAACGACCTGAAAGTAATACGACGGCGAGACAAGATAATCCCACAAGGAAGTGAAGACTACTGCTCGGGGCTCTACTTGCGTCATGACTTCTTGCACAAACTGTTGAACCAGAATATTTTTCGACTGGTCAACGTCGAC
>DATDNS010000526.1:0-8694 GCA_036518155.1 Bacteroidota bacterium | reverse complement strand
GAAAATGGATTTGAGAGAATGAAAGTCCTTCGCAAAACTCTCTTCAGTATGAATGGAATCCGAGGAAGGCATCAATCCGACGACTGCATCGGCGGAAAGATAGGTAATAGGGGTTCAAGAATCAAATCCGTTCACACTGGTCGGCATGAATCCATCCCACTTTGCCGTCTGCCAGCGTGATTTTGACCCAGTCGCCGAGGGTGTCGCTCATTTTGACCTTCAAGCCCTCGTGCACTACGAAGGCATTGACGCTCTGCTCGTCGGGTGAGGATTTCGCGGTCACAATGGTTGCCGTGACGATACCCTGATTATTGTCGCGGGACAGCAGAACGTGGACTCCCATCGTGCCGCCGGAAAGAAGAACGACAAGGAGGGCAACAAGAACCGTCCATCGAAGAAAACGCACGAGCGCCGCTCCACGGACAACATAGACCCCGGCCAGCGAAACAAAAAATACCAACCAAGCTGCCATCAGTACTTGAACGGCGGTTTGGAAAGGGACAAAGGCCGCGAGCGAGCGCAACCATTCTATGATGAACAGCTCCGGTACGGGTTCAATCCGGTCGATCGTCCTGAAATTTGCCAATCTCAGGTTGTGGACAATATCCGGATCGCCGGGTTTCAGACGCTGAGCCCGTTCGTAGGAGAGGATTGCCTGAGCGATATTCCCCTGCCGGAAAAACGCGTTGCCCAGATTGAAATACACTTCGGCACTTCCGAGTCCCTGACCGATAATTTCCTGATACTGTGTGACGGCCTCGGCGTACTTCCCCGCCCTGTAGTCATCATTGCCCCGGCCGAACAACTCAGCGGGGGTCTGACCGGCTGCCGGTTGAACGGCAAGGAACAGGACGGCGAGAAGAAAGAGTATCGGCGTTCCGCACTTCATGATTTGTGCCCAAACTCTTTTTCAATTGCGTCGATGGTGGACCTGGCAGAATCGAGCAGTTCCTTGCGCGCGACGGTTGTATCCGCGGATGGTGCGAACCGGATGAAATCGGCCCGTTCGACGCACGCCTTTAGTTCGGCGATGGTTTTTTCCCCGACACCGTTCAGCACGAGCTTACCAGCTGCATCTTCTACGGAAAGAGACGATTTTGCAATATGAAGTTTATCTTCCAGGTAACCAAGCAACGCCCTGGAAATTTCCGCGTGATACTGTTCCGTATTCCCCTGCGCAAGGAGTCTTTTTGCCTGCTTGAGCCGCCGCGAAGCCTCCTTGCCTGCCTGCTGGAACCGGAATTTCGGCATATCGCCGTAGATTGCCCTCATTCTCCTCCGGTACACGAATGCCCCAATGAACGCAAACGGCGGAAGCACCATGAAAAGATAGAATGTCTCGCTGTTAAGCGGCGATTCTGAAAGGGTACGTAAATCACCCGGGGTCAGCTTGAGATAGCGAATGTCTTCGCCGAGGAGTTTGATATCCTCTTTGGACGCCATGGCCGCATTGCCTCCGGCAATCTCTCTTCCTGGAGAAATTGTTAAGTCAAACTTCGACGAAGAGAGTCTGACGTATTCGTTCTTCCCGAGATCGTAGTAGACGAACGGGATCGCGTCTATCGTCCGTTTGCCCGGATTGCGGGGTACCAGCAGATATTCCGCAGTTTTCTTCCCTCCGATGATGCCGCCACTACGGGTAACATCATTCGTAATTTTTGGTTCGTACGCTTCAAGGTCGGACGGCAAAACGGGTTTCGGCAGGGTAAGGAGACTGATATTCCCTGTCCCCGAGACAGAAATTCTCAGCGTGATTGGGTCGCCTGCCTGGACCTCTCTCTTGTCAACGCTTGCCGCAAACGCATACTTGCCGACGGCACCGAGAAATCCGGGCGGCGGATTGGGGGGGAGCGGGTCGATCCGGAATGTCAAGGGGTTGGACTTGAAATCCAATTGTTGCGTCTGTGTTTGCTGAAAGAATGGATCGTTGAAAATATCAAACGGGTCATTGGACTTGCGGCGCGATTGCACCTGGACAGCACACCGCACCTCCAGGGGTGCGATTTTTAATGTACCCGGCTGCGTTGCGAAAAGGGCCGTTCGCTTGATCACCGCAACGCGGTATTGTTTGCCTTCGAACATTTCGTTCACGACCGCCGGCTGCTGGGACTGCTCAATGTCTTCAGACCAGAAACCTTCGTAGGTCGGCGCTTTCGTCAAATCGTAACCGCTTACAGAAACGCGGGTGTAGAGTTTGTAGGTGACCGTGATCTGTTCTCCCAGGCGTGAGCGTTGTTTATCGGCAGTTGCACGGATGAACAGATTGTCTCCTATGTTTGCAATGTTGGTTTCCGGATTCTGCTGCGTCTGCTGAGGTTTTCCCTGCACCACTTCCACCTGAATGGGCTGGGTCTTGAGTTGTTTCCCTTTATAGTCAATTGTCGCTGATCCAATCGAGTATTTGCCTGTCTGGCGGGCATAGAGGATGAAGGAATACGCGATCGACCCGGACATCGAACCGTTGATGATCTGGTAGCTTTGCGACGTGTTTGGCCCGCTGAGAACAAGCAGTTGTCCGAAATCCGGGGCTTTGAAATTTTGTGCACCCATCGCGTCCGCCCCGGAGATCGTAAAGGTCACCGTAAATTGTTCTCCCGTCCCCACTTTTGTGCGGTCGATTGTCGCAGCAAACGCCCCGTCTTGTGCCGTCGCAGGCGGGGTCCACAGCAGGAGCGCAGCTGCCGCCAGTGTATACCGCAATATGGATGACGGACTATTCATCTATGCAATATTCCTGTTTCGTGTTGGACGAAATCTACCGTATCATCGGGCATTTTACCAGTCTTTCTCCACGTGTACTTTTGTCGCAGGACGTTTGCGCAACTCCTTCTGAATTTTCTTTTCGGTATTCCGCAGCGCTTCAAGGATCCTGTCGGCTTCCTCTTTCGGCATCTGGTTCTTCTGCTGCTGTTGCCTTGTCTGATCCTGTTTTGCCTGCTGGTTCTGAGGTTGCTGCTGCTGTTGTTGCTGCTGATTCTGTTGTTGTTTCTGGTCTTGCTTCTGGTCCTGATTCTGTTCGTTCTTCTGATTCTTTTTTTGGTCTTTGTTCTGTTGTTGCTGTTTAAGTCGATCGATCGCCATTTGAAGGTTATACCGCGTATCTTCATCGTTGGGGTTCAACGAAAGCGACCGCTTGTAGGCTTCGATGCTTTCCGGATATTTATTCGCCTTGAACAGGGAATTCCCAAGATTGTAATACGATGCCGCTTTTCCTTCGGCGTCCTTTGACGCAACGGCCGCATTGTTGTACTCCCTCATGGCTTCGTCAAACCGCTGTTGTTTGTAGAGCGCGTCGCCAAGGTCAAATTGTGCCGCGTGTGACTTCGGATCCTTTTCGAGTGCTTTCTTGTAAGAGACTTCGGCGTCGTTGTATTTTCCCTTCTCATAGACTTTGTTGCCTTCCCGAACGTGCGCCCTGAGTGTCTGGGAGACCGAGACGGTCACACTGCCCAGAATCAGCAGCAGGAGAATTGCCGCATTTGGAAGCAAACGTTTTGCAATCATCATAATCTTCCCCCTCCGTTCCGAGAGCATTACTTCGATGATCAGAAAGAGAATTGCGAGGACGAGCGGATATTGGTAGCGGGATTCGTAGCCCGATATTTGCTTCACGCCAAATTCCGTTTTGCCGATGGATTCCAATTCTTTGAAGACGTCGTCAATTTCGTTGCCGCCACTGGTCGCGCGCCGGTAGGTGCCTCCCGTCGTTGCGGCAATTTGCTGGAGCATTGTTTCGTCGAGCTTGGTGAGTACGATATTGCCGGCATCATCGTGTTTGTAGTCGACCTGTTGACCCTGGGAATTGTAGATTGGGATCGGTGAGCCATCGGGAGTCCCGGTCCCGATGGTATAAATTCTCACGTGGGCCTTCTTTGCATCGTCGATGGCCCCAAGCACATCGCCTTCAGTGTTTTCCCCGTCGCTGACGACGACAATTGCCTTCTGGGTCGGAATGTCGGTTTCGAACGATTTCAGTGCGAGTTCGACCGCGCTGCCAATCATTGTCCCGGGCACAGGAACTGCGTCGACATCGACTGCGGAGAGAAACAGATCCGCCGCAGAATAGTCCGACGTGAGGGGAAACTGCACAAAGGCATCACCCGCAAAAACGATCAGTCCGACGCGGTCCCCTGTGAGTTTTTGCAGAAGGTTCGAGATGTCACGCTTTGCTTTCTCCAGCCTGTTCGGCTTCAGATCTTCCGCCTTCATACTCAACGACACATCGAGCGCAACGAACAGATCGATCCCCTCTCGTTTGACTTCCTCCAGTCTCGTACCAACCTGGGGGTCGGCAACCGCAAGCACCAGGCACGCCAACGCACCGAGGAAGAAGGACTGCTTCCAGGCCCGTTTTCCCGGACTCGTGTCCGGGGAAAGCTGATTCAGAAGCGAAGCCGATACAAAGCGATGCACACTCCTGCGACCCGTGTAGTGCAGTAGGACGAAGAGTGCCGCGAGCGCCGGTACGGCGAGCAGGAACCAGAGGTATTGGGGGTTTGCAAATTTTAACATCGTTTCAGATTTCCGGATGTACTGACTACGGAATTTTTCTCAACACCGTCGAAGAAATGCCGACCTCAAGAAGAACGAGCGCCAATCCCATCATTAACCAGTCGTTGAATAATTCCGTATACCGCCTGTATGCGGTCACTTCGATTTTGGTTCGTTCAAGCTTGTCGATTTCCTTGTATATCGCCTTCAGTTTGTTGTTGTCCGTCGCCCGGTAGTATTTTCCACCGGTCATATCGGCAATCGTGCTCAACGCCTTTTCATCAAGATCCACAGGAATGAGCTGGCGCCTGATGCCGAACGGAGTCTGGACCGGATAGGGCGCTTCACCCTGGGCTCCCACGCCGACCGTGTAAATGCGCACGCCGTATGTAGCGGCAATTTTTGCCGCGGTGATCGGGTCTATCTCTCCGCGGTTGTTGACGCCATCCGTCAACAGGATCATCACTTTGCTTTTTGCCTTGCTGTCTTTCAGCCTGTTCACGCCGTTCGCAATGGCCATGCCGATCGCTGTCCCATCAACGATCATGCCGTTTTTCACCTGGCGGAGGAGACTTTTCAGGACCGTGTAATCCGTCGTCAGCGGACACTGCGTAAAACTTTCACCCGAAAAAATCACGAGGCCGATCCGGTCGTTCTGGCGGCCATTGATAAAGTCTTCCGCGACCTGTTTTGCCGCCTCAATTCTGTTTGGAGTAAAATCCTCCGCGACCATGCTCCCCGACACATCGATCAGCAGCACAATGTCGATCCCTTCCGTGGAAATATTTTGCCTGCTCGATACCGATTGCGGACGCGCAAGGGCAATGATCAGGCACGCCAGTCCGACGAGTCGGAGGGCGACCGGACTATGCCGTAACCGTTCGCGCAACGTTCGCGGAATCTTGTCGAACGGCTGGAGCGAGGAGAATTGCACCTCTGTCACCATTTGTCGCCGGCGCCACCAGAAGTAGTACGCAAGCCCCGGCACGAGGACCAACAACCAGAGAAACTCCGGATTCGCGAATCGATCACCGAACATTCGCACCCACCTCCGTTTGTTCCTCTTCGACCGTTGCAGTCGACGGTGTCATGGCGCGGACAATTTCATAGGCCCAGCGCAATTCGTTCTCATTCTCCTCGGGTGTCGGAACATACTTCGCAAATTTCACCAGGTCCGCCGTTACGAGGAACGACTGCATTTCCTTCCATACGACCTCTGCCTCGGAGAACCGCTTCATGTACTGTAGAATTTCATCGGTCGTCAATTCAAGCGCAATGAAGTTCCAGCGGCCTTCAAAAAAAGTCCTGACAATGTCGGTGGCTTCTGAATAGTATTGTTTCACGTTCCCATTCTGCCACAACTTCTTGTCTTCCAATTCACGAAGGGCAAAGAGTGCAGCAGTGTGCGGCGCAATTTTCGGTTTGGGAGGAACATACGAAGCCAACCTCTCCTTCCGCTTCTTTCGATAATAGAGATAGCCAGCCCCGGCGCCGGCGAGAAGAACAAGCGCGATGATATACGGAATGAAATCTTCAAACTTCCAAGGCGCTGAAATAGGGGGCTTGACGTCTTTGATGTCACTTTTTGGGTCAATTGCGATGGTGCGGATATTCAGAAAGACTGCATTCGTGAACGCGATGTGTTTTGCGGAATCGCCCTTCACGCGGTATTCAAACGGAATCGGCGGCACGTACATGGCCCCCGAATCAATCGTCATCAGTCGGATCGTCCATCGGGGTGCATCGATTTCCCGGGCGATGCGAAGGATCGCGAACTTGCCCACGCTGTCTTTTACTGCAGCGGCAACCGTGTCCACAACCGGAGCCACGTTCCCCTCCACGTGCAGGTCAATCCAATCGCCAATGCGATAGTCTGTCGAGTCCGTCTTTGCAGACAGGCCGACTTGTTGAGAGAACGACACCGTGGTGCAGAATATCCCGAGGAGTGCAGCTTTTTTGAGTGCGCGAATCACCATCGGCGCTCCCGGAGCCTGAAAAATTCCACCAGCGGTTTCATATAAGGCTTGTCCAACGAAATCTCGACACTGTCCAATTTCGATTTCAGGAAAAATGACCGTCGGCTTTTCTGTACCCCATCGAGGTACTTGCGATAACCTGTTCGCACGTTCCGATCGTGCGTGTCAATCCAGCGCTGCTTGCCCGTCTCCGCATCCTTCATCGTGATGAGTCCGACATCCGGAAGTTCGACTTCGTGCGGATCTTTCAAGACAAGACCAATGAGGTCGTGACGTTTTCCGACGATGCGCAGTGCGGAATCGTAACCGGAGTCCATGAAGTCCGAAATGAGGAAAACGATGCTTCTTTTCTTTTGTATGTGGTTGAGATATTCCAGAACATTGTTGAGACTCGTTGTTTTGCGACGCGGCTCGAAGGAAAGCAGTTCGCGGACGATCCTGAGTGCGTGCGAGCGTCCCTTCCTGGGAGGAATGAACTTTTCAATCTGATCGGTAAACAGGATGGCCCCAACCTTGTCGTTATTCTTCATGGCCGAGAAGGCCAGGATGGCGCTGAGTTCGGCGGCGATATCTTTCTTCAACGAGGCCTGCGACCCGAAAAATTGCGATCCGCTCATGTCTACCAGGAGCATAACCGTCAGTTCGCGCTCTTCTTCGAACACTTTGACGTAGGGATGGTCGAGCCGCGCCGTGACGTTCCAGTCGATCGTACGGATTTCATCGCCGAACTGGTATTCGCGGACTTCGGAGAATTCCATGCCCCGGCCTTTGAAGACCGAATGATATTCGCCGGAGAAGACCTGGTTCACCACTCCGCGTGTGCGAATCTCAAGCTGCCGGACTTTTTTTAATAGCTCTCTGGTTTCCATCGATCAAAACAAGAACCGCAAAGGACGCGACGCAGGACTTTCTCTACGATTGTCTCCAACCACGTTCTGTTTCTTGTGTTTTCTCCAATTTCTCAATCGACCATTAACAGATTATCAAATATGCTTACGGGACTTCCACTGAGTTCAGGATTTCCGCCACGATTGTTTCCGACGTAATTTCCTCCGCCTCTGCCTCGTACGTGACGGCAACACGATGGCGCAACACGTCCGGGCAAATTGCCCTGACATCCTCCGGAATAACGTACCCGCGCCGTTTGATAAACGCATGTGCTTTCGATGCAAGCGCAAGGTTGATCGTCGCCCGGGGTGACGCGCCATAGCTGATCATCGGCGCAAGTTTTTCCAGTTTGAAATCTTTGGGCTGGCGGGTCGCAAAGACAATATCAAGGATATATCGCTCGATCTTCTCGTCCATGTAGACCTGTCGCACCACTTCGCGGGCGGAAAGAATTTCCTTCGGCGAGACAACCGCTTTCACGTGTTTGTTCTCCGCTGCGATATTCTGTTTCATGATTGCCAGTTCTTCCTCACGCGACGGGTAGCCGATCTTGACTTTCAGCATAAAGCGGTCAACCTGTGCTTCAGGCAGGGGATAGGTGCCTTCTTGTTCGATGGGATTTTGTGTTGCAAGGACGAGAAACGGTTCTTCCAGTTTGAAGGTCTCTTCCCCGATCGTCACCTGCCGCTCTTGCATCGCCTCGAGAAGGGCACTTTGTACTTTTGCCGGTGCGCGGTTGATTTCATCGGCCAGGATGAAATTTGCGAAGATAGGACCCCGCCGTGTGAAGAACTTGCCATCTTTCTGGTTATAGATCATCGTCCCGATAAGATCCGCCGGTAGGAGGTCCGGCGTGAACTGGATGCGCTGGAATTTCGAGCTGATCGCTGCCGCGAGGGTTTTAATGGAGAGCGTCTTTGCAAGCCCGGGGACACCTTCGAGGAGTATGTGCCCCTGACAGAGAAGCCCGATCAGCAGCCGGTCCACCATCGATTTCTGCCCGATGATAACCTTGCCGACTTCGGAGGTCAGGACGTCGACGAACTCGCTTTCCCGTTTGATCATTTCGTTGATGGTTTTGATATCCACGTGGTTCTCCTTGCGTTTAAATTTTGGCGTTCTTCCGCATTATTGACGAAATTTCGGGGTCATTGGTTCCTTGAGAACTGCGGTGCCACCGACATCTATGAACACAAAATATTATCACCGCGTTCTTATAGACCTTCACGGGCGACCCTGACTCGTGCCATCCCGATGCGACAAAAAAAACGAGCCACGCCATACGGAAAGCAAAACATGGGGGAGGCTCGGATATCATAAGCATTCGAGAAGATCCAGA
>DATDNS010000525.1:0-4526 GCA_036518155.1 Bacteroidota bacterium | reverse complement strand
AACAGGGAAGCGGAAGTTTGGGTGACAAAGGGTCTCGGAAAATTTCCGCTATTCAAAATGGGCGGACGGCAACAAGGGGCAGCAGAGGCCTGGCAGGAAGTCGTGAAGGACGAATCGGCGTTCCCGTTGTCCGCCGTGACCCGGGAAGGCGGCAAAGAAATTTCAAAGATGGAAGCCACGAAAATTGAAAAGAAGACTCTTGATGATGCGCTGTTCCGAATCCCTGATGGCTACAAGAAATTTGACACTTCAATGATGGGAAGACCGAAACAGTAGTATCACCGCGCGACTTCAATATTTATGGGGACAACAATGAAACGTGCTGCATGCTGCCTGATCCTTTCCACGCTCGTTGCCTGCGGGCTCATCGCCCAGCCAAAACTGGCGATCGACAAGATGACCGTTGACCTTGGCACGATTTATAACGGCGCAACAAAGACGGGAACCATTACGCTGAAGAACATCGGCAACCAGACGCTGAAGATTCTCCGGGTCCAGCCCTCCTGCGGCTGTACCACAGTCCGTCAACCCAAGAGCGAACTTCAGCCGAATGAAAGCGACGCGGTCGAGGTCTCCTTCAACTCCACGCTGTATCACGGACCCGTGGAGAAATACGTCAATATCGAGACCAATGACCCGACGTCACAGTATGTTGCAGTCAAGCTTACAGCGACGATAAAAGAGGAGCTTGCACCGGTCGGAAGTTCCTATTCCGTCTGGCTGGGGAACATTGCGATCGGCAAGAAGGTCGATCAGACCGTTCGTTTTGCTAATCTCTCCGGGAGGACCATATCCATCAAAGGTATCACGAGCTCCTCGAACCGCATTTCCGCGAACGTGGAGTCGACAACCGTGAAACCGTCTGATACCCTGTCAGTTCATTTCACGGCCGTCGCACAGAACCCGGGATACGATACTGCAACTCTGACGATCGAGACTGACAGCAAGAACCAACCAACCGTTGAATTGAAAGTGTACTTCGTGGTTAACAAGGAGAAGTGAACATGATTCGCCAGGCTGCCCGCGAGTCTGCATTTATCTTGTGCGCTGCCGTTCTCCTGGGATTTACGTTTTCATTGTTCGCGGGGAAAGGTGTGTTCGCCCCTTCCGGGTCATTCTCCGCCGGAGCCACCTCCAGGACGGCATCGCCTCCGTCGCCGATCAACGTTGCGGAAGCAAAAATGCTTTTTGAAAGCAACACCGCGTTGTTTGTCGATGCTCGCCACGATTTCGATTTCCGCCGCGGCCATATCAAATCGGCGATCAGCCTCCCGCTCAACGAGTTTGATGCCAGGCAATCGACCATCGCAGCGCTGCCGAAGGACAAAGTCATCATTGTTTATTGTGACGGCGCCGAATGCAACTCAAGCATCGAGCTCGCTGCGAAGCTGTACGATCGTGGATTCAGCGGCGTGAGATTTTTCCCAGGCGGCTGGGAAGACTGGACCTCCAACAACCTTCCGACGGAAGCCAGCAAGTGATCAAATCCGTCCTTTCGAATGAATATGTCCTTTTCGCATTCCGCCTTCTTGTCGGTTTGACGTTCGTGTTTGCGAGCATCGACAAGATTGCCGATCCGTTATCGTTTGCAAACGCCGTCGCGAATTACAGGCTTGTCGCCGGTTCGGTTCCATTGATCGTCGCGACCGTTCTTCCGTGGGTCGAATTGTTGTGTGGTTTTGCGGTCCTGAGCGGGTTGTATTATCGCGGCGGAGTTCTAATCCTCCTTATGCTGCTCATCGCATTCACTCTGGCGGTCATAACAGGCCTGATCCGTGGACTCGATATCTCGTGCGGATGTTTCACACTCGACCCTGATGTGGGCAGAATTGGATGGAACAAGGTGTTTGAAAATATCGGATTGATTCTTGCGGGTCTGGTACTCTTCCCATCGCGGCCCCGTAGATTCGTTCTTACCCCGGGTTAGAGTCTGGAGACCTCGCGTCGTCCTGGATCCGGAGATTGGATTTATTCCAAGACCAAAGCAAGAGCTGTTTTACACCGGCATATGAAAATGCACCACGAACGCAACGCAGTGATCGTTGAAGCCCTCCGGACTCCCGTCGGCAAGTACGGCGGAATCCTCAAAGACGTTCGTTCTGATGACCTCAGCGCACATGTCTTAAAGGCACTCGTACGCCGGACATCGATCGACCCGAATCTTGTTGACGATGTGTTCTGGGGATGCGCGAACCAGGCGGGAGAAGACAACAGAAATGTGGGGCGAATGGCGGTCCTTCTGGCGGGGTTTCCCCGGAGCGTCCCTGCCGCAACAGTGAATCGGCTGTGCGGTTCAAGTCTCGACGCGATCAACCAGGCTGCGCGCGCGATCTGGTCGGGGGACTGCGACATTATGATCGCTGGCGGCGTGGAATCGATGAGTCGTGCTCCCTACGTGATTCCGAAAAACATTGGCGGCAAAACGCTTTTTGGGAATCTCACTGCATACGATACGGCGCTTGGCTGGCGTTTTCCCAATCCGGAAATGGAAAAACTGTTCCCGCTTGAATCCATGGGCGAAACGGCGGAAAATATCTACGAACAGTGGAAGATCGACCGGGAAACCCAGGATGCGTTTGCACTTCAGAGTCATCAACGGGCCGTCCGTGCGCAACGTGATGGAATTTTTTCGCGCGAAATTGTTCCGGTACCGCTGCCCATCGGGGGTGTGGCGCGACAGCCGGTGGACCAGGACGAAGGACCGAGGCCAGACACTTCACTCGAACAACTTTCAAAACTCAAACCTGCATTTCGAAAAGACGGTTCCGTCACCGCCGGAAATTCCTCGGGTCTCAACGACGGTGCGGCCGCGTTAATGCTGATGAGCGAAGAACGAGCGGTCACGCTGGGTTACAAACCTTTGGTGAGAATAGTTTCCACGGGCGTGGCTGGCGTCGACCCGCGTACTATGGGAATCGGCCCGGTCCCTGCCACGCAAATGGCGTTGAAGAAAGCGGGACTGACGCTTGAGGACATCGGCCTCATCGAGCTGAACGAGGCGTTCGCCGTTCAGTCGCTGGCAGTATTGAAAGAACTCGGTGCAAGCCAGGACAACGTCAATGTGAACGGCGGCGCAATTGCACTCGGGCATCCACTGGGCTGCAGCGGCGCGCGAATCATGACGACGTTGGTGCACGAAATGCAGCGGCGACGCGTACGGTACGGACTTGCAACAATGTGTATTGGCGTCGGTCAGGGGATTTCAACGATCGTGGAGATCGCAACCTAGGTATCAGTGATACCGGAGCTTTGGTATCAGTATCGACACCTTGCTGTTTGTATCACATCACAAGGAAATTTCTTTATGAAACGCAAAACGTCCTTCATGGTATTCTTGTTCCTTTGCGCCTTGTCGTTCAGCATGGCGTTCGGCCAGTATGCAAACCCGGATACAGGATTCGTGCGGGAACGGTACACGAAGCACGAATATATGATTGCGATGCGCGACGGTGTTAGACTGTTTACGGCGGTCTATACGCCGAAGGATACAACCGTACTTCACCCGATCTTGATGATGCGCACCCCGTACAGTTGTGCCCCGTATGGTGAAGACAACTTCCCGATCCATCTTGGCGAGCAGGACTACTACTATTTTCAGCGCGGATACATCAAAGTCGTGCAGGATGTTCGCGGAAGATACATGTCTGAAGGAACGTACGAAGATGTGCGGCCGTATATCGCCGACAAGAAATCAAAAAAGGACGTTGATGAAAGTTCGGACACGTACGATACGGTAGACTGGCTCATCAGAAACATTAAAGGTAACAACGGCAATGTGGGCATCAAAGGCATATCGTACCCCGGTTTCTATTCGTGGATGGGGACAATCGACGCTCACCCTGCCGTCAAAGCGACTTCTCCGCAGGCGCCGGTATCGCAATGGATGGGGGGTGACGACTGGTTCCACAACGGGGCATTTTTGGAATCTCACGCCTTCAGTTTCTACGCAAACTTCGGATGGCCCTGGACAGGACCGACAAAACATTATCCGTCGCATTTCCATTTCGACACTCCCGACGGCTATCAGTTCTTCCTTGAGCTTGGTGCGCTGAGGAATGCAAACGCGAAATTTCTCCACGACAGTGTCGCAATGTGGAATACGTTGATGCGTCACGGAACGTGGGATAAGTTCTGGCAAGCCCGATCGATCCTCCCTCATCTCAAGAACCTTAAGCCGGCAACTCTTGTCGTCGGCGGGTGGTTCGACACCGAAAATATGTACGGGGCACTCCATAGTTACCGGGCCGCCGAGCAGAACAATCCTGAAAATCACAATTCCCTCGTTATGGGTCCTTGGGCACACGGCTGGTGGCAGGCGCATAATCTGGATTCGCTGGGGGCGATTAAGTTCGACTCGAATCTCACCCGGTTCTATACGTACAACGTCGAAGGCCCGTTCTTTGAGCATTATTTGAACGGCCGACCGGACCCAAGACTCCCCGAGGCGGTGATGTTTCTTACCGGCACAAATGAATGGAAACCGTTGGACAGCTGGCCGCCGAAGAATGTCACTGTCAAGTCTCTCT
>DATDNS010000524.1:0-7126 GCA_036518155.1 Bacteroidota bacterium | reverse complement strand
CTCCTGCTTGGCGAACCCCTTGACTGTTTCCACGAGGTTCGGGATAAGGTCGTACCGCCGTTGGTACTGGTTTTCCACCTGGCTCCAGCCTGCCGTCACAGCTTCGTTTGCAGTCACAATCTTGTTGTATGTGCCAACCGCCCAGCTGACCAGGATGGCGCCGACCAGCAGCACGGCCACGACAATACCCAAACCGATCTTTAGACCTCTGCTCATGGAAGAACCTTTCTCAAATGGATGATTACACAAAGAAACCTTGATCACCACGGGATTGCAGTGCAAATCCCCTTGCCGCATCTACCGAAAATGTGCTGTGATAGTACCAAAACTTCGAAGCAAAAACAAGGCGGCATCCTTTTGCATTTCTGGGGAGTTGTGGCTAATTTCAGGCGCTGCAACCGCCTACAACTGCAGAGATTTTTCCAAACGTTTGCGAAAGGATGTGAGAAATGAGATTTTTCCTTCGGTCAAAGATTCACAAGGCAACCGTTACCGAGGCAAACCTCGACTATGTCGGTTCCATTACCATTGACGAAGAACTTATGAAGAAGGCCGACCTGAAAGAATACGAGAAAGTCCTCGTCGTCGATAATACGAACGGCAGCAGGCTCGAGACCTACGTCATCAAAGGGAGGAAAAATTCAGGCGTTGTTTGTTCGAACGGTGCGGCTGCCCATTTGATCAAGAAGGGTGATGAAGTCATTATCATGGCCTTCGAGCTTGCCACGAATCCGAGAAAACCGAAGAACGTGCTTGTCGACAGGAACAACAAGTTTATCCGCTATCTGAAGGAGGAAGAATCGATGAAGGTCGATGGATGCTGATCCGGGGAGGCAAGACGGGCCGGTTGCGAAATCATACTTTAATCCCCACAAACGGTCGTCATGACAGCACGAATACGTTTCTCTACTGCAGCAGTGACCTCGCAATAACCACTTTCTGAATTTCCGACGTTCCTTCGTAAATCTCCGTGATCTTTGCATCCCGCAGAAACCGTTCCACCTTGTATTCACGGATATAGCCGTACCCGCCGTGGATTTGGATTGCCTCGAGAGCACTCTGCACGGCTACTTTCGATGCATAGAGTTTTGCCATTGCGGCGGCAACACTGTAGTTTTCCTTTCTGTCTTTCAACGACGCAGCGTTCAGGACGAGCATACGGGCAGCCTCGACATTGGTCGCCATGTCGGCAATCTTGAATTGGATTGCCTGGAATTCCGCGATCGGATGGTCGAACGCTTTCCGCTCTTTACTGTATTTCGTCGCTGCGTCAAGACTTCCTTGCGCGATTCCGAGTGCCTGGGCGGCAATCCCGATTCTGCCGCCATCCAGTGTCTTGAGCGCAAACTTGATGCCGAAGCCTTCTTCCCCGATGCGGTTTTCCGACGGAACACGGACATCCTGAAACGCCAGCGATACGGTATCGGAGCTGCGGATGCCCAGCTTCTTCTCCTTCTTTGCTACGCTGAATCCCGGAAGACCTTTGTCAACGATGAACGTGCTGACACCCTTTGCGCCCTTCGACCTGTCCGTCGCAGCCATGACAAGAACGACATCGGCATTTGCGCCGTTCGTGATAAAATTCTTCATCCCGTTGAGCACGTAGTGGTTGCCATCCCGCACCGCCGACGTGCGTTGATTCGTCGCGTCGCTGCCGGCTTCCGGCTCTGACAGTGCAAATGCGCCCAGTTTTTTTCCCGTCGCAAGATCCCTGAGATACTTTTCTTTCTGAGCGTCCGAGCCGTAAGTTTCGATCCCCCAGCAGACGAGTGAATTGTTGACAGACATGACAACGCCGACCGATGCGTCGACCTTCGATATTTCCTCCATCGCGAGAACGTAGGAAATCGTGTCGAGAGCTGCGCCGCCATACTGCTCTGAAACCATCATCCCCATGAATCCCAGTTCTCCCAGCTCCCTGATGGCCTCGGCCGGGAACTGCTCCTTCTCATCCCGTTCATCCGCAGAAGGCGCGAGTTTGTCTTCCGCGAATTTCCGCGCGGTTTCCTTGATCATCAAATGGGTTTCGTTGAATTCAAAATTCATGGTATGTTTTCTTTCCGTGCGGAGAACCGGTTGTCAATGGGGGATCGTCGCAACGACCGTTCAAAGGTCGTTACTTTGTAGGTTGTGAATAGTCGTAGAATCCTTTTCCTGATTTTCGGCCGAGATGGCCTGCCGCAACCATCTTCTTGAGCAACGGGCAGGGCCTGTATTTCGTATCACCAAGGCCTTCGTGGAGCACGTTCATGATCGACAGACAGACATCGAGTCCGATGAAATCCGCCAGTTGCAGCGGTCCCATGGGGTGGTTCATGCCAAGCTTCATCACGGTGTCGATCGATTCGGGGGTAGCGACCCCCTCCATAACGCAGTACATCGCTTCGTTGAGCATCGGCAACAGGACCCGATTCGACACGAAGCCTGGATAGTCGTTTACTTCCACGGGGACCTTGTCCAGCTGTTCCGTAAGTGTCCTGACCGCCGCGTAGGTATCGTCCGATGTGGCATACCCGCGGATGATTTCAACAAGTTTCATCACGGGGACCGGGTTCATGAAATGCATGCCGATGACGTTCCCGGGCCGCGATGTCGTAGCGGCCAGAGCGGTGATGGATATCGAAGAGGTATTCGATGCCAGGAGTGTTCCGGGCTTTGCGAGTTGATCCATGTTCCGGAAGAGATCCTTTTTGATCTTCTCGTTCTCCGTTACCGCTTCAATGATGATGTGGGCATTGGCGCACGCCTCTTTCAGATCTACCGTCGTTTTCAGCCTGCCGAGCGTTTCGGTCTTCTGCTGCTCCTGGATTGTTCCTTTTTTCACCTGCCGGTCAAGATTTGCCTTAACGGCATTCAACCCGCGGTCAACAAACTCCTGTTTGACATCGTTAAGAATAACATTGAATCCGTATTGGGCAAAGACATGGGCAATTCCATTTCCCATTGTCCCCGCTCCTACCACTGTCACATTCTTTATTTCCATGGTGATGTTCTTCAGAAAGTTTTGAGATGTGAATCAGGAGGGTACGTCAGAAAGGTCAGGAATTTCGATTGGGCAGGTGCGTGAGCTTTCGTAGTTTTCATCAGACGATTACAGGAGCTCGACAATCACTGCGCTCGCCTCTCCTCCACCGATACAAATCGCTGCCATACCGCGCTTCTTCTTCTGCTGCTTCAATGCATTGAGCAGGGTCACCAGAATTCTCGCACCGCTCGCCCCGATGGGATGGCCGAGAGCGACTGCCCCGCCGTTGACATTGACGTTATCGATACCGAGGCCGGCAATCTTGGACACAGCGAGTGTTACGACCGCGAACGCTTCGTTGATTTCAAAGAGGTCGATATCGCCAATCTGCATCCCGGCCTTCCTGAGGACTTTTGCGATGACGTCGGCAGGAGCGGTAGTAAACCATTCGGGCTTCTTCGCCGACGAAGCCTGTGCGACAATTCGTGCTATCGGTTTCAATCCGAGCGCACCGGATTTTTCTCCGGACATCACAACAAGGGCGGCAGCCCCATCGTTGATCTTGGAGGCATTTGCTGCTGTGACCGTCCCGTCCTTGACAAACGACGGTTTCAGTTTCGGTATCTTTTCAAAATTCGTTCTGAACGGCTCTTCGTCCTTGTCGACGATCTCCTCTCCCATTTTCCCCGGAATTTTCACGGGAACAATTTCCTCGGTGAATCGGCCTTCGTTGACCGACGCTTGCGCGCGTTTGTAACTCATCACGGCAAATTCATCCTGCGCTTCACGGGGAATGGCGCATTCCTTTGCACAGAGCTCGGCCGCGTTCCCCATGTGAAAGTCATTGTAGACATCCCACAATCCGTCTTTGATCATCCCGTCCGTGAGCTGGGAATGGCCCATCCGCAAACCGGTGCGCGCACGTTCCACGTAGAACGGTACGTTCGACATACTCTCCATTCCACCGGCGATAACGATTTCCGCGTCGCCCGTTTGAATGGCCTGGCTTGCGAGCATCACCGCCTTCAGGCCCGAGCCGCACACTTTGTTGACGGTGAGGCACTCAACCGATTCGGGAAGTCCGGCGAACAACGCTGCCTGGCGTGCCGGTGCCTGACCGACGCCGGCCGTCAGCACGTTGCCCATAATGACTTCCTGGACGTCAGACTTCCTGATCTTCGCCCGACTGATCGCTTCTTCAATGACGATTGCCCCCAGCCGTGGAGCAGGGACTGAGGCAAGCGTTCCGAGGAACGATCCTATCGGTGTTCGACATCCGCTGACAATGACTGCTTCGTTCATACGGGAAGAGAACCTAGCTGTTCATGATTTTGAGGAATTCCTTGTTGGACTTTGTCCCACGCATTTTTTCCAGCAGAAATTCCATCGCCTCCACCGGGTCGTAATCGCTGAGCAGCTTGCGCAGGATCCAAACGCGGTTAAGGTCTTCCGATTCCATCAGCATTTCTTCTTTTCGCGTGCCCGACCGGTTCACATCCATAGCCGGAAACACCCGGCGGTCGCTCAGGTTCCGGTCAAGCACAACTTCCATGTTGCCGGTTCCTTTGAACTCCTCGAAAATCACTTCATCCATCCGGCTACCCGTCTCAATCAATGCTGTTGCCATCACTGTGAGACTCCCGCCTTCTTCGATATTCCTTGCGGCACCGAAGAACCGTTTTGGATGGTGGAGTGCATTTGCGTCGACACCGCCGGAGAGAATCTTGCCGCTGTGTGGAACCACCGTATTATGTGCACGGGCAAGTCTCGTGATGCTGTCGAGCAGAATCACGACATCGCGCTTCGACTCGACAAGGCGTTTCGCCTTTTCGAGCACCATATCCGCAACCTGGACGTGACGCTCGGGTGGTTCGTCAAACGTGGAACTGATGACCTCCGCGCTGACCGACCGCTCCATATCGGTCACTTCTTCGGGACGTTCGTCAATCAGGAGAACGATGAGTTTGATTTCAGGATGGTTGCGCGTAATACTGTTGGCAATCTTTTGCAGCAGGACGGTTTTTCCTGCCTTTGGAGGCGAGACGATGATACCGCGCTGTCCTTTTCCAATAGGCGAAAGGAGATCAAGGATTCTCATCGAGTATTCACCCGGGACAGTCTCAAGCTTGATGCGCTCAGTCGGATAGAGCGGCGTAAGGTTGACGAACAGGGTGCGTTCACGGATCAAATCCGGATGGTCGTCATTGACCGCCTCGACGCGGAGAAGCGCAAAGAACCGCTCGCCTTCCTTTGGAGGACGGACCTGACCACTTACGCTGTCGCCGGTCCGCAGTCCGAATTTTTTGATTTGGGAGGGCGAAACATAGATATCGTCAGGAGACGGGAGATAGTTGTATCCGACGGAGCGAAGGAAACCGTACCCGTCCGGCAAAACTTCGAGAACTCCTTTGCTGAAGCCGAGTCCGTCTTTTTCCGTCTGTGCCTCGAGGATCTTGAAAATCAATTCCTGTTTTCGAAGATCGCTGTAGCCGAGGATGTTCATATCCTTGGCTATTTGATTGAGCTCAGCAATCTTCTTGGACTTTAATTCAGTAATGTCCATTGGCATGGCAACTCTACCTTATGTGGGAAAATGAAAAGAAATGATACATCCAGGGAGAAAACCGTACAAGACGTCGTTGTCTGAAGAAATTGGATTGGATGAATGAAACAGATTAAGTTGAAGTGTACCGGTTGGAGAACGGCGAAATGGGAACAGAGTTCAAGCGCGGCTCCAATAAAAATATAGGCGAATAGTGGTTTATTGTCAAGTGAATTTTCGTGAACGCAGGAATGCCAGTGCTTCCCCCACGACGAAATGAGAACCTGTAATGAGAATCGGGGTGCGCGGATCCGAACGTTCGAGCGCAGAACGAACAGCACTCGCGACGTTCGCGTTCGTCCCGACGACATCGATTCCGCACTTCTGGAATTCGAGCGCAAGATCTTTTACAGGCCGCGCGCGACCAGTCCGGGCTTTTGTAAGAATTGCTTTTCGAGTGATCCGCCTCAACGAACCGATCATTGCCCGGTAATCCTTATCCCGAACAACACCGAAAACAAGAAAAACATTCCTGATCGCCAGCCTCAGGAGAGATTCGACGAGCCGGTTTATTCCATCCGGATTGTGTGCGACGTCGACAAGGACAAGCGGATTGCGGCGCACGACTGACAACCTGGCCTCAAGTCCCGCAAGTTCCCGAACATTCGAAAGTCCTTCGTAAATGTCGTCGTGTCCAATGTTGTAGTGCCCCTGCCTCCTAACGACATCGAGCGTCTTCAGCACCACACCCGCATTCAATGCCTGATGATCACCGGAGAGCGAGACCCGAAGGCCCCGATAATTAGTTCTTCCGACGGCGGCATCAAGCGTCAATCCATCCAGGGTTGATCGCTTTACCTTTATCTTCATCCTGCCCGTGGTCGAAAGCGGTGCAGCCAAATCCTTCGCTCGTGCCCGGATAACACCCAGAGGTCCTTTGCCACGGACACCCGTTACGCACGGCACGTTGCGCTTGATGATGCCCCCTTTTTCCCAGGCAATCTTCTCAAGAGTATTGCCAAGGATTTCCGTATGTTCGAGACCCACGTTGGTGATCACCGATACTAAGGGACGGACCACATTCGTTGCATCGAGTCTGCCCCCCAATCCGGTTTCCACGATCGCGATATCAATATCGGAGTCCGCAAAATACCTGAACGCCATCGCCGTCACTGCTTCGAAAAACGTTGCCTTCTGCTTCCTGACCTGCCGCTGGATGAGATTCGTCAAACGGACAACCTCGTTGCGAGGAATCTCCTTCCCGTCGATCCGTATCCGTTCCGTGAACGAAATCAGGTGCGGCGAAGTATAGAGTCCAGTCCTGTATCCGGCTGCGGTGAACACGGCGGCCAGCATGGATGAAGTCGACCCTTTGCCGTTTGTCCCGGCAACGTGAATGCAGGGAAATGCATTCTGCGGATTTCCTATCGTTCCCAGGAGAGTCCGGATTCCCTGCAATCCGAACTTCATGCCGAATTGTTCCAGGTCGAAGAGAGAACGGACTGATTCTTTGTACGTGTCGAACATTGAGTTGTTTTCCGGCGATTCGGAATTCGGTGCGCGGATTTTGCCTCTCACATTTCGAAGAAAGGGGGATTAAGTCACTGGTTGAGACCGCT
>DATDNS010000523.1:0-3726 GCA_036518155.1 Bacteroidota bacterium | reverse complement strand
CTGAGCCGACTGACAACCGGAAGAAAGATTGTCGCAGCGCTGAAACTTACAGCGGGCCCGGCAAATGTGGCCCACTAATCGACCAACGCGGGAACATCGCTGGTCGGACGAACCCGCTGAAAACTCATCTGGACGCGATATCCTGAGAATGTGTAGACCAGAAAGTGTCCGGATTCGTGGAGGAAAATTGACAACCAGGAAAGGAGGACTATCGTTGATGCTCGTTTGGTCATTGAAATTGAGTTCATTGGGAAGTCAGGGCTTCCCCGATAATCCCGCAAGCGCAATCACACCTCACACTCGAAAGAGATAGCTCAGCTTCGCGAAGAACCCGTCCGTGACCCGCGACAGTCCGCTGAAACGGAAAGCCGACCGTTCCTCCATACTATCCCCGTAACCGGCAAATACCACGGTACCCGGCGTCGGGCGATACGAGAACAGCCAGTCGATGCGAAAAGCATTATTTGTACTGCGTACGGTTCGCGTAAGTGTTCCGGTCGCGGGATCGCGGATCAGAATGGCGCCGCCGGTGCGCGAGTCGTCCCGGAGAGCATCCGTGATGTTCGACGTGTACTGCCCGACGACACGAACGAAGACGGGCTGAGACAACTGGTATTCGATCTTCAGTCGCGGCACGCGGATCAGCGAAACCGTACTGCCGTCGTCCGGCCGGATGACCTGCTGGTGGTTGTAAAGCAATTCTGCACGGATTCTCTCAGTTGGCCGCCAGGCGAGATCCATGTTCGCGACGATCACGTGCCCGCTTGCCCACTCGAAGAAGTTCTCGTCGCGGCTATCGAGGAAGAACCCCGAGAGCGAGAAGCTCTGGAAATTCGGAGTCTGGAGACTGACGGCGAAGTCGAGGTTGGGAAGCTGCGGTGTGCCCGTGAATGGGATCGTATCCACCACCGTACCCTGTATTCGCTCAATCCGGTAGTTTGCATAGAACGGAGCCGGATAGCCGAAGGATTCGACCGACAGCGCCACACCAACCTGCCAGCCGCCGCGAAGAGAGAAGCCCGTACTGAAATCGGCCTGGCGGTCGTCCGGCGCAGTCCCCACAGAGAAGCGGCGAAATTGGTTCCACCTCGCGGAGAGGAACACGTTGGCGTTGAAGCTTTCGAGCAACGATCCCGGCCCACCCACGATCGTATAACTCGGCGTCACGGTATTCTGGACAACATCCGACTGCGGGATGAAGCCGCCCAGCGCGTGGAAAGTGCCGGCAAGCCCTTTGCTTTGGATGTTGAGACCAAAATTCCGGCCGGAAAGGACCGCCGAGGCTCTCCACATCGGCCCCCATAACACGGGTGATCGCAGAGAGTCGCGGGTCGCGCTCCCGCCTCCCTGGAAAGTGAAGTTCCAGTCATCACCCAGCTCGAGACGGCCATCGACGGCGGCGACGCGGTTGAAGCCTGAACCATCCACCCGGTCTGTATACACAACGCCGAAACTATTTCGCCCGTCCAGATCCTGCCTCAGTCGCAATGCATTGAGCAGCGGATGGTCGGTCCCGCTCGCCGAGGCATCCGTTCCGTCCACCCCTGAAAGCGCCGCGACCGTTGTGGAACCGACTTTCCCCGTGAGCTTCATTGCCCCGACCGGATCGACAAGACGGCGAGTATAAATGAGTTGGACCGGAGTCTCGAACAACTCGAGACCGTCGAGAAAGAACGGGCGCTTTTCCGGAAAGAAGAGTCCGATCCTTGGGTCGAACTGGATCTGTGGGACATCCGCCTCAATTTGCGAAAAGTCGGGGCGTACGGTACCATCGAGAGTGAGGTTGCTGGTCACGCCCCAGCGCGCGGTGGCGCCGATCCGCGGTTCACCGCCACGGTACTTCCAGCCAGAGCTTTGCTCTGCGCCGGTAGCCGTTGTGGTCGCTTCGGGTGTAATGTCGAGGACGAGGCCGCGGTGAAGGTCGGTGAGTCCGGTCAGGGTGCCACTCTGGCCGAGAAACGAGGCTTGAGTCTGAAGAACACGAGTCCAGGTGTGCTGGTGACCAGTTGCCTGCACGACGCGGATGACGTTGATGCCCCAATCCTGAGGGTCCTGCGCCTGGTATCGCAAAGTCTTGAAAGGGATGCACATCTCCACTTCGTAGCCCCAGGCGGTCACGCGCCCCTTCGATTCGTAAACGAAATCCGGGCTGAGGTCAAGGGTGTACGCACCCGAGATTGCCGCCGATATCGTGGTTGCAGTTCCACGGGGCGCATCGAGCAACGTCCCGTCCGACTGAATGCCGAGCGGGTTCACCCCGAAAACCAGCGCCTGGCGATGGTCGTTGAAGGTATCGAGAAGAATTTCGACATAGTCGTCGCCCGTGATTTTGTCCCGGTCGGCAAGTGTCGCCCGTACACGCGAAGAATCCTGGTATGCACGGATACCGAAATAGATTGCGTTTGGAGAGTACCACACGAGCACCGTGGTCGAATCCTCGGCTGGTCGGTTGTCATTCGGCAGGTACTGTGAGAAGCCACGCAGCTCCGCAGCGCGGGACCACACATCTTCATTAATGCGTCCATCAATTGTGATATCAGTTTCGTCGACCCGCGGAACAGCGACTATCGTTCCATCCTGTGAAACCAATGAATCAGGACGCGTCCAGCCCTGATTCACCACGCCCCCCATCGCCATTCCGCGTTCCGGGGTTTCCGGGCGAACCGGACCAGCCGATGCTGAGACCCAACACACGATTGCGCCGACGAAGACAACGATGACCCGCGCAGATCGTGACCTCGTTCTTTCTGTGGTTGTCACCGCTCCACCATCCTTCCGGCAATCTGTCCAAGGGTAATCATCGCTTCGTCGACTCGCTCAGACCAGGGAATCCCACAATTTAAACGGACACAACGCCTGTACAATCCATTCGGCGAAAACAAAGGTCCGGGTGTAACGGTGACATTCTTTGCGAGCGCTTTTCGATAAAGGTCAATGGCGTCAACTCCACGAGGGAATTCAACCCACAGGATCATTCCCCCAGTCGGCCGTGTCAACTTCGTGCCTTCGGGAAAATAACGTCGCACGGCGTCCATCATCTTTTCCATGTGTAATTTGTGTAATGCGCGTGTACGCCGGAGAAACTTGTCGTAACCGCCGTTTATCAGCATTTCTGCCAGCGCCATTTGAGGAAGGGTGGCGGTGGACATCGATGTGGACATTTTCAAAAGCTGTACCTTCCCGAGGTGCTTTCCCGGCGCAGTCCAGCCTACGCGAAATCCAGGAGAAAGTGTTTTGGAATAGGAGGAGCACGTCAGTACGTTTTCGTCTTTGTCGTATGCTTTCAGGAGTTTCGGCCGGTTGCCTTCAAAGGGGAGATCTCCGTACATATCGTCCTCAAGCAGCGGAATATTGTGTTGCGAAAGCATTTCCACGAGCTTCTTCTTGTTTTCATCGGGCATTAAACATCCCAACGGATTGTGAAAGTTTGGCTGAACGAGTACCGCTGCTACGCGATGTTTTTTGAGAATGGACGCGAGAGCCTGGAGAGAAAGCCCTTCCTGCGGATCCGTCGATACTTCGATTGCTTTGACCTTGAGCAACTCGAGTATCCGAAGGAGGCCATAGTAGGTCGGTGATTCGATCGCAACGGTATCGCCAGGGTTGGTGATCGCACGCAAACAAATATTGAGCGCTTCTGTGCCCCCTGTCGTGATCACGATTTCGTCTGGTGTCAGGCTGCATCCTGCATCAATCGAGCGCCGTGAAATTTGCCGGCGCAGCTCG
>DATDNS010000522.1:0-2837 GCA_036518155.1 Bacteroidota bacterium | reverse complement strand
ATTTGGCCAGCATAACCCGGGTGATGGAACGGATAATTGTCTTCAAGCCGTGCCAGGAGGTCGGCAATTATTTCACTCGTTTTCTCGCGGGAAACGCGTAGTGTCTCGTCCTCTTCGAAGTCAGGCCAGCGTGATTTCCATTTGTCGAGTGAGCCAAATGCTTCAAACAATGTCGAAAGAGCTTTTCGTGCGGTATTTCCTGCAACGCGTTTTCCGCGAGGGTGGATGTTAGTTTTGGATCGCCTTTGTTGTTGTTTTGTTTTCTTCATTGCTTCATCCAGTGCCAAAGTGCGATCCATTCATGGAAAAGGGACCAAGACAGTATGGGGCGGGAAGAATTGGATTTAATGTTTGTCCTTCGAGCCGTTCAGGCTGGCATCTTCTTCTCAGCCAGCCTTGAACGGGCGATCAACCGAAGCCGGCGGAATATGCGCAAGGGAGGCCACAGTGCGGAGGTTATCTCCACATCGAGAACAACGCTATTGTCGTCAGACCAACGAAGTTTTCTAGCGAACCGAGAATTTATAGATTGTTGTTGATGAAAACGTCTTTCCGGGATCGAGTTCCGTCGACGGGAAGTTTGCTTTGTTTGGCGAATCGGGAAAATGCTGCGTCTCGAGGCAAAAACCGAACCGTTTCGCGTATTTCGTACCTCCTTTGCCCATGATCGTTCCGTCCAGAAAATTGCCGGAGTAGAACTGAATTCCCGGCTGGGTCGTGTACACTTCCATTGTTCGCCCCGTTGATTTCTCGTAGACACGCGCGGCAAGAGAGAGCTCATCGTTATTGTTATTTTTATTGAGGACCCAGTTGTGGTCGTACCCGATTCCGAATTTCAGCTGCTCATCTTTGTCATTAATGCGCGCACCAATCAGCGTTGGCCTGGTGAAATCCAAGGGAGTCCCCTTCACCGGTTTCAATTCCCCCGTTGGGATCAGGGTTGCGTCGATCGGAGTGAACCGATCTGCATTGATGAAGAGTTCGTGCCCCAGGATATCGCCGTGACCGGCCCCTGCAAGGTTGAAGTACGAGTGATGAGTAAGATTCAACACTGTGGGTTTGTCGGTGGTTGCTGAATAGTCTATACGGAGTTCATTGCTGTCGGTGAGCGCGTAGACGACTTCCACTGAAAGGGTTCCCGGATATCCTTCCTCGCCGTCTTTGCTCACATAGGTAAGAGCGAGCGCTTTTCCCGCCTTGCAGTCTTCCTCCCGCACCGTCCAGACGACTTTGTCAAAACCTCTCAGGCCGCCGTGGAGCGAGTTTGCGCCGTTGTTTGCGGCGAGCGAATACTCGATTCCGTGCAACTTGAACTTCGCGTGCCCAATCCTGTTTCCGTACCTCCCGATGAGTGCTCCGAAATACGGATTGTTGGGGAAGTACTGGGAGAGTGAATCACAGCCCAGCACGACATCTCCGGGGCTGCCATTCTTGTCAGGGACTTTCAGCGAAAGCACGATCCCGCCGTAGGTCATGATCCGCGCTTCCATGCCGTTTGAATTCTTGAGGGTGTACACATACACCTCGGTACCATCCGGGGTTTTGCCGAACAGCTGTTTGTCCATGGTCGATGACTCCTGTTTCCTGGTTGTACAGCCTTGAACTACAATGGCGGCTGCCATGACGATAAGGGTACTGAGGCTGAGAACGAGATTTCGCATTGGATGGATCTCCTGGAATTCGAAAAACGTGGGCTTCCTTTGGCCACGTAAACATAGTATCAATTGAATTGAATAACAATATATGTACAGCGGTTTCGTCTCTCTGACTCAAACGCCGGTGATGTCCTTGATCTCGGCATTGCAGGTCGGATGCTCTGAGACGACAGACAGAAGCCGGCCTTTCCGCCGGGCAGCACCTACGTGTCTCGGATGCGGCGGTCCGGAGAATTGCCAAAACGGACAGACCTTTTTTTGACAGCTTTCGCAACGGGAACTTGATTCGGTGTCCTTTGTGTTGTATATTTCGACTGGTTGACTGAAACAGTCGATACTTAGGAAGGCCTACGTTATGTCTGAACAATTATCAACGGAAAAACAGGCCGTAATCCTGGACGCAGCCCGAAAGCGGTTCGCCTATTACGGTTTCTCAAAAGTGACAATGGACGAGATTGCCGCTGACGTCGGACTTGGGAAGGCGTCACTGTATTACTATTTCCCGACGAAAGAAAAGCTGTTCCAGGAGGTTCTCAAGCAGGAGAAGAGTCAGTTTTTCGCAGACATCGAGTCCATGATCGGGAAGAAAATGGCACCGTGCGACATGCTTCGCCAGTATGCCTATCGCAGGATCCAGCATTTTCGAAACCTTGCAAACCTCCGGGCTCTCCAGTTCCAACAGTCACCGGAAACACGAGCATCGTTTCTCAGTCTCCACAAGGATTTCCAAAAGCAGGAGATCGCTCTGTTGCAGCAAATTCTTGAACTCGGCAAGAAAGCAGGTGAGTTCTCAGTTACGAACCCACAACAATCCGCGGAAGTGATCATCCAGATGTTCTACGGACCGCGCGCGTGGCTGGTCTTGAAGCGTGAGGCCGACCTGGACGAGGACACGTATCGCGCGCTTGAACAATCGACAAAAGAAATTACCGAAGTGATCTTGAACGGAATCAGGAAAAGGAAATAGGAGGAAGATCTTCAGATGGAAACCAACGACAACACGAAGAAGCACATCAATCAGGAACAGCCGGCACTCCCGGACCGGTCCCCCAACGGGGCGGGCGACGAGGATATTGACGAGGTTCCGTTGTTCAGGAAGAAACGGCTGATCATTCCGTTGCTGGTATTTCTGACGATCGCGACCGTTGCAGGAATTTACTGGTATATGTCGCTTCAGGACTT
>DATDNS010000521.1:0-8364 GCA_036518155.1 Bacteroidota bacterium | reverse complement strand
GACAGGATGTCGTGGGGCGCATACGTGGACTGTGAGGCATCGGTCGACAGGTTCGAGGTGCCCGGCACTGTCACGTGGGGCGATACCTGCTCAAGGGTGAAGTTCCGTATCCGGATGCGGAAGGTGCGAACACGCTCGGTTCCGTCTGAGGTGAAGTCCCGAAGCTCGAAGTTGTGGTCAACCTGGAAATTGAACGCAGCCTGCGGCTGGACAAAAACGTCCACGTCCGTCGATCCGTTGGACGGTTTGATGTCCGAAACCAAATCGAGTCTTGCAAGAGGACTTTCGGTCACCGGTCTGCACTCGTCCCCCACCTTGAAGTCGAATTCGCAGTTGCCGCTGACAACACCTCCAAGGATGGAGTAATAGCCGGCGATCGACCCGGAAACCCACGTGGGATTCGGTGCTCCCGCCTGAAGGACGGCGGCAGCCCCCACGTCGAGGATCTCGAATTCTCCCGAAGTAAACCACAGATCGACATAGATGCCCACCGATGCATTGAGGTAGGCATACATTTGTCCTGTCGCATACCAGCCGTTGATACCGACCGGCCCGCTGATCCCTTCGCAGTGGACGGACGGACCGACATTCAGGACGGCAATGTCGAAACCAAGACCGGCCTGGATCCTTGCGTAGAAAATCAGGAACTGCAGTCGGCCGGTGTTGAAGTTCGCGCTCGCGCCGAAAGCAAAGCCGTCGCCGTGCGAGATTCCAGAATTTCGTGAAATCGGAGGCGGATGAATGACGGAGGTGATCTCCGGTGGAAGCTCCAGGGGTGCATCGAGGTTCATGCCCATCATGAGATACGCGTCGATGCGCAGCCAGGTGGAGAGATTGAGATTCACGCGATCGTGCGGCGTTCCAACCTTGATGTACCAGGTCGTCGGCTCAAAATGCATGACCATTTGTCCGCCGCCGGTGAAGGGGTCTGCGTTGATGTTGACGTTGAAGACGCCGTGGAATGTTTGCGCGGGAAAATCGTAGGTCATGTCGACGTGCGCAGTTACCTTCGCCTGCGGGCGATTGTTGACGGAAGCCATCATATATCCGTCACCAAGGATTGAGATGCGGCCGATACCACCGCCGCTCAGGAATTCCGCCTCGAAGGCGACGTCGGCGTTGAACCCCTCGGACGAAGGATGCGTGCCGATGACGATCATCGCCCGGAATCCGAATTCGGTTCCGGAATCCGGGAGATAGGTGTAGCCGGAATTGGAGGCTCCGGGGTGACTGCCTCCGGAGGAAGATCCTCCGCCGGAACTCACCGGCGGATCAGCACCGGCACGTCTCATATGGTACCACGCCCCGCCGCCGAATCCGTAGATGCCCACTCCCGTAAATACCGGGATGCCCGGCGTGAACAGCGCCCTGGCGTCGACATACCAGTAGCGGTACCCTGAAACCATTCCAAATTGAATCGTTGCCGCGACGGAAACCTGGTGTATGAAATTCGCGCTGATGGCCCCCCGGAACCCATCGCCGAACGTAGCATCTCCTCTGTAGAAACGGACGCCGCCGCTGATCTGGACAGCGCCCATATCCGCCGAAATACCGATTGAGTCAAGATCGACGCCGGAGAATTCAAAACTCTGCCCGCCGCTCCCCGACGCGAGACGTCCCCAGATACTGAGCGTTGTCGCCCCGCTGATCGTACTCGACCCCGGCTGCAAATTGACGGCAAGGGTGAATCGCACACCGACGCCCGGACTTCCGCTTCTGTCTCCTGTGACAAGTCCGATATCGCTGATACTGACCGGGAATCCGGAGACGCTGTGTTGTTCGCTTGCAAAACTCCACGTGCCGCTCCGGATGTAGGGTGAAGCCGTTAGAAGCTGAAAGTTTTCAAAGTGCACCCCGCGGAATCCAAGCGATGGCCCGCCGCCGGAACTTCCCTCGATCGTGATTGCTCCGCTCAGTGTCGCCGAGGCCTGGAAACTCCCGGAGGTGTTGTCGAGCGAAATCCTGGAAGTCGGATTCAACGAGAGCTTGGCGGACCAGATGTTCGCGTTGATCGTATCGCTCGGGTGGATCGAGAATTCGTAGGTGAGTCCGGACCCTGTTGCAGGCCGGGAGAGCGAAGCAGTATACATGAGCGCCGAATCGGAAATCGGGATCTTGAACCGGCCGTTCATGCTTCCGCGGGCGAGTGAGCTGTTGATGAAATCGATGGCGATGGTGTCGATACTTGCTCCCCATTCGCCGAAGTTTCCCATTGGATACTGGATGACGTTTTCAGCGCGGAAGCTTCCGTTAAAGCCTCCGGTTCCGATCATCAGATTCGTGACCGCAATGGTCGGAGGACGTCCGGTTTCAAACGTCCTTAATTCTTCCGGCAGCGTTATCGATGCCCGACGTATGAAGAATCCGTGCCATGTGTTGTCGTGGACACCCGTGAATCCCTCGGGAAAAACCAACCCTTCAGGGTTCCGGATGTCGGATTCGTCGAATGCAAGCTCCTGTACTTCCATCACCAGACCGTTCACGCCGGCAATCGAACACCGGTCCATCGATGCGGCCGCGATCCAGTCGCCGCCCCTGTGGATCGTCGTGTAGAAGCGCGCTTTGGCGAGACTCGAACCGTCGTCGGGGATCGGTGTGAGCCAGTCCCGCGGGAATTCGACTTCAGCCGAAATCCTGAGCTCCAGAAATCCGTGACAGTCCCACGCCACGTAGGTTCCCGAATCGCTCGCCGTGGGGGCCTTGAAGAGAAAACTCCACGTTCCCGCCTGACGGTAACCGATGTCAGACGCAAGATACAATTGACCCTTTCCGTCTCCACCGATACCGGTCGGATGGAAACAGATCTCGCGTGCGCCAAGACCGAGACCGACGCCAGGCCCGAGGAACGGAAGAGGAAACGCCATCGCGGCGTTCAGTGTCGCCTGTGTGGGAGTGAAGTTCAATCCCATGACGGCGATCGTCATGCGTTCACCGTCGATCAGGTTGTCGAAGCCGATGGGAAGTCCGACAGGCGTCGATCCGCCAAGTGCGCTGACCAGCCTTGCTGCTTGTGAAGCAAATCCCTGGATCGAATTGATCTGGTCGGTTGTAAGGTTCAGGGCGTGGCCGAGTTGATTTGCCTGGGCGGAACTGATCGGAGACCCGTCGGCCTGCTTGCCGGTTGCGTTGCCGTCAATGACCCGGTTATCGGTATTGACGCGAAGGGAACTGAACTCCACCATAATCGGTGCGTGGAGGAAGGGAATCTGGATCGTGCCTTCGCCGCTCAGGCTTCCCGCCGATCCCGTTACCCGCGTAAGAACCATCTGGAAACGTCCGATTGCGAGGGTGTCGTTTGCACGGTACGTTCGCGTGGAAACAGTCGTATTTGTCGGCGTCGGAATGGAACAATCGTCCACGCACGATCCGGGCGCCGCCGTATCGCGTCGCGCAATCGTCCGGGCCGTGTCGCCGATCGTGAACGTCCACGTATTTCCGGTGAGATACGTGCTTCCGTCCTCACGGAGCCAGGAAACTCTCCAGTAATAGCGACCGGTATCGTGCAGAGCCGCGGTCATTCTGTACGTATGCGCCGCCGAATAGAATTCAGCGGCATCGTCACCCGTGTTATACTGGCCGGTCGAAGGAAGGTCGGTCCGTTGTGAAGCGAGCGTGGAGCTAAAATCAGATTGTCGTGAGACCTCCAGCTTCGCGTGTTCGACGCCGAGCCCGAACTGCATTCCCGCCGCCCCTCTCCGGATGCCAAGAAGGTCGGGAGGGTTGAGTTGCACGGGTTGCGAACCATTCCAGGTAAAATCCGGCTGACTTTCGCGTGGAAGGGTCGAGGCGTCCGGAGGCGTGATATCCTGGGCCTGACGCATGCCGAGAGTAAATCGTTTGTCAGTACTGCTGACGGTGACGGAGTGTCCGGCTTTTGTGAACGTGGCGGAAACTCTCCACGTGTATTCAACGCCTTTCTGGAGCGTCGACGCCCACGGCGCCCAGCCGTCGGGTCCGGTGATGTCGACGATAATGAGTTGTGCCTGATCGGGAGTGGCAACACCCTGACCGCGTTGCGGTCCGGTGGGCCAGTTTAACGTACGATGGTTCGTCTGTGAAAATCCTCCCGGCCCTGTCAGGGTCAGGGTATAGTCCATGCTCGTAATGTCGTCCGCATAAGGAGCAAAGCGGACGACGAGGTGCGGGGGAAGCCAGGGGATGGTGTCGCGGTCGGCGGGATAGAACCCTTCGAGTGTCAGCGCGCTCGCGCCGGACGTCCTGAACGTGCGGATTTCACTTTTGCCGTCGTTCCGTGCCGCAGGGGCCCCGGTATTATCTACCGCCTGAACCTGCCACGCAAATCCCGATGCGTCGGGATATGTTTCAAACCGTGGAGCGGATGGAGGATAGAGCAGCGAAGTGGCCGTCATCTGCTGGTCATAGAGCAGCGTGTTTCGTTCGAGCGCATCGCGCCCCGACTGGCCGGCGAGGATGGGAGCAATGCGGACGTGATACTGGGCCTGTACGCCCGGAGAGACATAGACCGGCGTCCATTCGAACATCGGGTTCGGTGTTGCGATCACCTCTGCGTCATCGGGTCTGATGAGAGTCGGGGGGTCGGGAATCAGTACCGTAAATGTTCTGCACGTCAGCCCGGTGGTGGCGATTTCAGCGCCCGTCTGGTCGAGAAGCCGCACGCAAAACTGGTAATCACCTTCCGGGAGCCGGTTCGTCGTTGTTGCGATTCGCTCAAAGGATGGATCGATCGTAACGGCGTCCCGGGAAACGAGGTCCGACCCGGCACGCGTCACCGTTGATGAAGCCGAGAGTGTGAAGTGGGGCACCGCGGGGTTGCCGTCACGCGACGTTAACACCCGGTGGCCGCTGTTGACGTCGTCGACGGTAAACGCCACGCTTGCGTTCGGGTAGACAGTTTTCCCGGAATTCGTAATGAGTACCTGGACGACTGTCCGGTCCCGCTCCCACGTCGCGAGTTCGGCCGGCATCGGCGACCGGACAAGCAGGTTCATCGTAACTTGCGCCGCTGTGGGAAACGTGAGCGCACACGTGAGCAGGAAGAGAGAGCAAAACAATCTTCGCATAAAGACCCCTTTCATACACTCGTCAACAATGTCATTTGCATCTAAAAGCCAAGGGAATAATTCAGGCTTCCCTGGAGTTCACTGAACGACGACCCGGCCGTGGCGTCGCCATAGGTGTAGCTGTTGTTGAACAGCGAAAAGCTGATGGTACCCCACCGGGGAATCGAGTACCCGAGACTGACGCTCCCGGTAAATTGACCGTCCGAGGAGACCGTTGTAATCCCGCTGTATCCCAGTGTGAGCGAAGTGTTGAGTGTGTTCTGGAAGAACTGATATCCCACAGTCTCGCTGAAGGTCGTAATGCCGGTCTTCAACGTGGCAACGGTCGACGATGTTTTGAGAAATGTCGTTGCAAAGTTAAGGGACGAAGGGAAACTGAGCGCCCAGACCGTCATGAATGACGAACTCTGGTTTCTGTTCAAGGCGGACGTAATCACGTTCTTGTCGTTGACGTCCTGGTAGGAGTAGGAAGCGATCAGGTTGTTCGGGACGTCGAATGCCTGGAACGTGTACCGGGGACCGACGGTGATCGACTGCGAAATATTCTCGATCCTCAGCGTGTCGTTCTTTGGCGTGGAGAGCATCCCGTAGTTTGAGTACTGCAGATCCAGCCCGAGCTGGTCGGTCGCCTGGGCATTCACGCCCAGCGAAAAAATCGACCGCGTGGTCGTCGCCAGCCGATTGTTTCTCAGATTGTTACTTCTCCTTCCGTACGACCCTCGCACGGAAACCTTGTCCGACAGAAATTTCACCGACGGGGCGATTGTCCATTCAAACATGTCGTTCGGCAGCTGGGCATAACCGAGGGAGACAAACCCCGGGCCGACCCACTGGGTACCGAGTCTGAGAGCGAAGAATCTTGTCGGTGCGATGTTCACCGTAGCTTTTGCCGCCCCGTCGACCTGGCTCGAACCCCGCGCCCTGAATAAAGACCGAAGGGGTCCGCCGCCGGAAATTTCATCGATGCGTATGTCGTTCGAGAATCCCGCGGCAGCAATTTCCGTAGAGAACCGCACAACGTCGCCCGCGAGAGGAAAGGAAAGATTGACGGAACTGACGAGGTTCTCCGTCGGAGCCACCCCCGCAGGTGTTGCGCGGATGGAATTCGAATCGTCGATCGCGTGCCAGAGATTCAATCCGACAAGAAATCCGTTTTCTCTGCCGTACGCAATTCTTCCACCCCACATTGTCCGCTTATAGGTGCCATTAATTCCCCGGGCTGAATCAGGATTGACGGCAGCCTGCGAACGGCCGTAGAGTGCTGAGAACCGGAATGCGCCGGGATGAAGTTCTATACCGGCGCCGAGAAGACGCGTGTCGCCGAACGTGTAGTCCGAAAGCTGCGCGGAGTAGTATCCGGCGTGAAGTGTCAGCCAGTCGCCGATCCGTGGGCTGACGCCGAACTGGTTGAACGGCTGACGGAATCCCGATTGTCTCGAGGTAAAGTAAAATTCGAACGGGAGACTTATCTGGTCCAACAACGTCACGGTCGTTGTTATTGCCCCACGCTGTGTATTGGCAGGCCGGCGGTCGGGGACGCCGCTGGCGGAATAAAATTCCGACGTGAGTCCGACATTTCCGCTGATGCTTGCCACATGAGTCTGTGCCCAGGTTCGGGGGAAGACCAGGAATAGTCCGATAACAACAGACCAGAGGAGGACTTTCCGAACATCGCGGCGATGGACCATCTTGAGCACGTGATTGATTAAAAACTCTAACGCTGTTGATTACAGGACTATGCCTTCTCCGCAAATCCAGATCCGGATCTGTGGCAACGTGTAAAGAGACCTCAAAAAAGATCTATAGAAGGGCTGGAAGTATCGCTACTATCCCAGGGTGTGCATTCACAAAGCGAACATTGTAGCCTGGGACCCCGTCCATCGTGTTAGTAAAGTATGCACGTTCACACGGGATGCGGAGTCTCCCGGTCTTGTTCGTTTGGAACCAGATCTACAGCTCAGGCTCACGCGACTCAATGATCTTCAGTTTGCTTTCAGACGGCCGGAGAGGTGTGTGATGATTTCGGGAGTACGAGGGAAATTCCGGCTCGGGGATATTAGATAAATCTGGAGGGAATGTCAAGCATTAATCCGTGACCACGCTCAACCCGGCAGGATGAGGATTAGATGCGCTGCCCATTATGAGTCAAAACTCAGGTTCGAGATTATGCGCTCCATTGTATATGCTTAAATCGATTCGTACCTTTTCGCCGTGAAACTTCCTTCCATTCGTCATCTCGCCGAGCAATTCGCCAAAACGTTCTTCCGGTTCCCGTTTGCCCTGACGAGCGCAGTCGTCGGCACCGCGGCGTGGATCATCGTCATCGACCAGGGGGAGGTCACCGGGATTGCCTTCCTCGAAAACCTGAGTTTTGTGGGAATGCTGGGAATTTCATTGTTTACCGCGATTGCACTTCTTTGCGAAAGGCTGAAAGCCGGCTCCACAATCACGCTCCTGGCGAATACTGGCGGTCTTGTTTTGCTCGCGGTGTACTTCATGGTTCTGCCGCACAGGTTGTTCGAAGCGCCGGAAGCACATATCATCCGGTATGTCCTGTTCGCGGCCGGACTTCATTTCTTCGTTGCCGTAGGACCATTTTTCCGAAGCGGGGAGGCCAACGGGTTCTGGCAGTTCAATAAATCGCTCTTCTTACGATTCCTCACGGCGGGGCTGTATTCGGCCGTCCTCTACATCGGTCTCACGGCCGCCATACTCGCCGTTGACCATCTCTTCGAAGTCCATCTCAACAACAAATGGTATTTCGAGCTTTGGGTCTTCATCGTCGGCGTCTTCAATACCTGGTTCTTCCTCGCAGGCGTACCGGAGGATCTGTCCCAGCTGGATTCCGAAACCGAGTATCCGAAAGGTCTGAAAGTCTTCACCCAGTATGTTCTCCTGCCTCTCGTCTTCATCTACCTTGTGATCCTCTACGCGTACACCGTGAAGATCCTCATACAATGGGATTTGCCCAAAGGGTGGGTCGGCTATCTTGTCCTCGGCTTTTCCATCCTTGGAATCCTTTCGCTCCTCCTGGTCCATCCGATCAAGGACCGGATCGAAAACGCGTGGATACGCACGATCTCGAAGTACTATTACGTTGCGCTCATTCCCCTCGTCTTCCTCTTGCTGTTCGCAATCCTGCGCCGCATGGACGAATACGGACTGACCGAACGACGCTATTTTGTTGTCGTCCTCGGCATCTGGCTTGGTGTGATGAGTGTCTATTTTCTTCTGAGCAAAGCGAAAAGCATCAAGATCATTCCGGCAACCCTCTGTGCCATCGCATTTCTTACATCGTTCGGGCCGTGGGGAGCGATGAATC
>DATDNS010000520.1:0-5686 GCA_036518155.1 Bacteroidota bacterium | reverse complement strand
GGTCCAAAATCCTTGAGCGATTTCCAGCGGCCCTCGGACGTAAACTGCGAAAGGACCCCGTAAGGCTTGTAGAACAGGATGTAGGTGAACGTTGGCACCATGGTGTGATGAACGGGAGATGACAAAAAAAAATCCCCCGGTGAGCCGGGGGATTCTTTGGAAGCACCGTTGAAGCGCACTCCTACGTCAGGTCTGCTACGCGCTTGCCCTCTTCTTTCACTTCATCGCCGCCGACATCCTTGCCGGTGTTGATGAATTCGAGCTCTTCTTTCGACTCGGCAAGCTTGACCTTTACTTTGCTGCCGTGGACAAACGATCCTTTCAGAACCTCTTCTGCAAGTTTGTCTTCGACATACTTCTGGATTGTTCTCCGCAGCGGTCGGGCGCCGAACGCAGGATCGAATCCCTTGTCAGCGATGAACTCTTTTGCCTCATCGGTCATTTCTATCGAAATGCCGAGGGTTCCCATCCTCGCAACAAGTTCTTTCGCAGCAATGTCGATGATCTTGAACATATGTTCCCGTTCAAGATTGTGGAAGATGATAGCGTCGTCAACCCGGTTGAGAAATTCGGGATTGAACACGCGTTTCAGCGCTTCCTCAATGCCCGATTTCATCTGTGAATACTTGTCTTTCGTTGTCTGCATCCCGAACCCGAGCGCCCCGTTTATTTTGATATCGCGGGAGCCAATGTTCGAGGTCATGATCAGGATCGTGTTCTTGAAGTCCACGCGACGCCCAAGACTATCTGTCAGTATTCCGTCATCGAGTACCTGCAACAAGATATTGAAGACATCCGGATGGGCTTTTTCGATTTCGTCGAGGAGCACCACGGAATAAGGCTTGCGGCGTACCTTCTCTGTGAGCTGTCCGCCTTCCTCGTATCCGACATATCCGGGGGGCGCTCCGACAAGCCTCGACACCGAGAACTTCTCCATATACTCGCTCATGTCGATTCTGATGAGAGCGTCATCCGAATCGAACAGGTAGCGGGCAAGCGATTTTGCCAGTTCGGTTTTTCCAACCCCTGTCGGTCCGAGGAAAATGAATGAGCCAATCGGGCGTTTTGGGTCTTTGAGGCCGGCCCGTGCACGCCTGATCGCCTTTGTCAGCTTCTCAATCGCCTCGTCCTGTCCGATGACGACAGCCTTCAGCGCTTCCTCCATTCTCAGAAGCTTCGCAGATTCACCCTGGGCGACCTTTTGGACCGGAATGCTGGTCATCATTGAAACGACAGCGGCACAATCTTCTTCGTTGACTTCATAGATTGTGTCGTGGGCCTTGAGTTCCCATTCTCGTTTTGCAATCTCGAGGTCGTTCAGCAGTTTCTTTTCGAGGTCCCGCAGCCTCGCAGCTTCCTCAAAGTTCTGGTTCTTGACAACCTGGTTCTTTGACTGCCGGATTTTCTCGATTTCCTCTTCAAGCTGAAGCACTTCCTTTGGGACCTTGATATTGGCAAGGTGTACCCGCGACCCGGCTTCATCCATCACATCGATCGCCTTGTCTGGGAGATACCTGTCAGTGATATACCGGTCGCTCAGTCGCACCGCGGCATCGATCGCTTTGTCCGTGTAGCGTACGCCGTGATGTTCCTCGTATTTTTGTTTGATATTGACCAGAATTTGAATGGTTTCGTCGACGGTTGTCGGGTCAACCATGATCTTCTGGAATCGGCGATCCAGCGCACCGTCCTTTTCAATGTATTGTCTGTATTCATCGAGTGTTGTTGCCCCGATGCACTGCAGGTCGCCACGAGCCAGTGCCGGTTTGAACATGTTGGATGCGTCCAGAGAACCGCTCGCTCCGCCCGCCCCGACGATTGTATGGAGTTCATCGATAAAGAGAATGACATCTTTCGCTTTTTCAAGCTCGTTCATCACAGCTTTCATGCGCTCCTCGAACTGTCCGCGGTATTTCGTTCCTGCGACGAGGGCAGCAAGATCGAGTGTCACCACGCGCTTGTCGTGCAACACGCGAGAAACCTTCTTTTGAACGATCCTCAATGCCAGGCCTTCCGCAATAGCCGACTTCCCAACGCCGGGTTCGCCGATGAGCACGGGGTTGTTCTTTTTCCTCCTGCTGAGAACCTGCGCGACGCGTTCGATTTCCTTCTCACGGCCGACAATGGGATCGAGCTTGTCTTCGGCCGCAAGCTTTGTCAGATCTCTGCCAAAGTTGTCGAGGACAGGCGTTTTTGACTTCTCCTGCTTCTTTTCCGCCGACCCGGGCTGGTGAGCCGCCGACGGGGGAGTGGACGGTTTCCCCGAAATGATGTTGTCCAGTTCATTCCTGACCACGTCGTAATGGACGTTGTACTGATGAAGGATTTGTGCGGCGATATTATCGTCATCGCGGAGCAGGGAAAGCAATAAGTGCTCGGTCCCGATAACATCGGATTTGTAGAGTTTTGCCTCGAGGTAGGTTATCTTCAGTACCTTTTCAGCCTGCTTCGTCAGCGGGATATTGCCGATCGTCAGAGTTCCTCCGGACGTGCGAACAGTGTCTTCGATCGACTTCTTCAGCTTGTAAAGGTCAACGCCGAGATTTCGGAGAATCTTCACGGCGATCCCCTCGCCTTCACGGATGATCCCGAGAAGAAGATGTTCAGTCCCGATATAGTCGTGACCCAAGCGTAACGCTTCTTCTCTGCTCAGCCGTATGACATCCTGAACTCTGTTTGAAAAATTGCCTTCCATGACTTCCCTTTGATTAATGGAACGATAGCCTGCCTGTCGTCGTCTCAACCCATAATGAAAACGAGCACACCCGAGGTTAAGTTCCGCATGCAATATAGCCAAATTTGGGAGGGCAGTCAAGAAATCGAGATTCGTCGCTCACTCGACGGGAGCATCGGGTCGACGCGTCCATTCTTTGACTTTATTTTCAAAAAAGGTTACATTCCACTTCGCAAATTTAATGAAATATGAGTGAATCGGAGTACATGTGGCATTAGAGAAGGCGACGGGTCCGGACAAGAAGCTTCAGGATCGACTCCTCGAAAACGGTGAGATTCCGAAACACATTGCCATCATTATGGATGGCAACGGACGATGGGCCAAGCGACGAGGCTTGCCCCGCATCGCCGGACATCGTGAGGGGGTAAACTCAGTTCGCGACATTGTCGAGGCGTGCGGTCAACTCGGTGTAAAATTTCTCACGCTCTACGCATTTTCAACTGAAAACTGGAAAAGGCCGAAAGATGAAGTCTCGATGCTGATGAGACTGCTCCTGAAAGCCCTCCGTGACGAGCGCGATCGCCTGCATCAGAATGAAGTGCGACTGAAGGCCATTGGCGACATTGCGGCATTACCCCAGGATGTCCAGGACGAGCTCCTCGATGCCATAGAAATGATGCGGCATAACAACGGTCTGACTCTGGTACTGGCCCTCAGCTACAGCGGCCGGTGGGATCTGTTGAATGCCGTACGAAGAATTTATGACGATGCGAAGAAGGGGGCTCTCTCGAAGGACGAAATTTCGGAGCAGCTCATCTCAAGCTATCTCTCGACGAAAGATTTCCCCGACCCCGACTTGTTAATCCGGACGAGCGGTGAATATCGCATCAGCAATTTCTTGTTGTGGCAGCTTGCCTACAGCGAACTCGTTATCTCTGATGATTTTTGGCCGACTTTTCGAAGAAAACACCTCTATTCCGCAATTGCGGACTTCCAGAAACGAGAGCGCCGTTTTGGGATGGTCAGCGAACAAATCCAAAAACCCCAGCGCGCCGGTTCCGTTTACGTGGAAAGGTTCCTCAAAAGTGTCGCAAAACTTTAGAATCCCCGCTTTACTGATTCTTTGCTTCTTAAGCGCCCAGTTTGCTTCCCTCCGGGCACAAGCACGTCCCGAAGTCTACAAAATCCTCGGAATTTCCGTCGAGGGACAACGATCGGCGGAGCCTTCGGCGATAATCGCCAACACGGGCCTGAAGGTCGGTGATGAACTGACAATCCCGGGAGACCAGACGCGCCAGGCAATTCAGCGTTTGTACAATCTCCGGCTGTTCAGCGATGTCCAGATTCTGCTCGACAAGAAGACCCAGGATGGCGTCTATCTTCTCATACGCGTAAAGGAGAATCCGAGGTTGGACAGGACTGAAATCGTCGGCAACGATGAACTCAGCGAGGATGATATTCTCAAGAAGATTGGGCTTATCAAAGGACAAATTATCAGCGGCGAAGATGTCGCAACAGTAAAACGGTTGTTGAAAACGCAGTATGAGACGGACGGTTACCTGAATGCCGAAGTGAAGCCTGAACTTGTATCCCTTGAAGACTCGACAAGGAACCGTGTCGTTCTCAAGATCACCATCGATGAAGGACCGAAAGTCAAGGTCGACAGGATCATATTCTTTGGAAACAAAGCTTATGACGAGGGGGATTTGAGGAGCGAGTTGAAGGAAACGAGCGAGCGGAGGTGGTGGAAGTTTTGGACCACCAACAAATTTGACAGAAAGAAATGGAAGGATGACAAGGACCTTCTTACCGCGTTCTATCATAAGCACGGATATCGTGATATGGAGATCCTCGCTGATTCGCTCCACTACGACCCGACGAAGAAGTACCTGACCATCGATGTCTACCTCCACGAAGGCCCTCAGTATCACATTCGCACAATCACGTGGGAAGGCAACACGGTCTATCCGACTTCGGTTCTCAACGAACGACTTGGGTTCAAGAAGGGCGACATCTACGACCAGGAAAAATTTGAACAGAACCTCCGCCGGAATGAAGAGGAGTCGGATGTCTCCTCTCTTTACTATGACAATGGTTACCTCATGTTCCAGGTTGAACCCGAGGAGAAACGTGTCGGCGACGACAGCCTGGACATTACGATGGTTGTCCACGAGCATAATCTGTTCAAGATCGGGGAGGTCTCAATCACAGGAAACACGAAGACCTATGAAAAGGTCATTCGCAGAGAATTGCGGACCCGCCCCGGCGACACCTTCAGCCGGCAGGCAATTATCCGTAGTCTGCGTCAGCTCCAGCAGTTGAACTACTTCAATCCGGAAAAGATCAAACCCGACACGAAGATTGTCAACGACAAGACGGTCGACCTCGTTTACGATGTTGAGGAAAAATCGAGCGACACGTTCAACATGTCCGTCGGCTACAGCGGAGCGTTTGGGTTCAACGGTGGAATAGGCCTGACCTTCAATAATTTCTCTCTGGCGGAACCGCTGCGGGGAGGAGCCGGGCAGATGCTCAATTTTGACTGGCAGTTCGGGGTATCGAGCTATTACCAAACGTTTTCCATCGGGTTCCAGGAACCCTGGATGTTCGACACACCGACCTCGCTCGGAGTCAATCTTTTCGACACTCACCAAATCTATTACTACGACGTTCGTTACACCGGTGCATCGGTTTCGGTCGGCCGGCAGTTCAAATGGCCCGACGACTATTTCCGGGGAATGTGGAGCGTCCGTTATCAGCGAAACCAGTCGAACACGGGGAACGAATTCATTTACAAAGGTACGATTACGCAGTTTGCCGTGTCCCAGGTTATTTCGCGCAACAGCACGAACAACCCTGTGTTTCCGTCCCAGGGCTCTTCGTTTTCGCTGACAACGGAAATTGACGGCGGTCCTTTCCGTCCGGGACCCGCCAACTACAGCAAACACATCTTCACGGCCGACGGGGCTGTTCCGCGGTTCAACAATCCGCGGCTTGCTCTGGTGAGCCAGA
>DATDNS010000519.1:0-5018 GCA_036518155.1 Bacteroidota bacterium | reverse complement strand
CGTAGTCGTTGTTCACGAGGTAGGATCCAATGATGCCGATTGGGCATGCAGATGTACAGACAATACCTTCGTGATATTTGGATAGCAGCTCAAGGTCGAGCCGTGGTTTGTAGTAGTATCCTTCGAGATGAGAAAGAGTGCAAAGTTTGATCAGATTCCTGTAGCCCCGCTCATCCTTCGCCAACAACAACAGGTGGTGATAGAGTTCGCCCCCCCGTTTCCTGCTTTCCCGTTCCGATGTCTGCGGTTTGTCGGAGCGCGCCCCTTTCGGAACGATGTATGCTTCGCATCCGATGATTGGCTTGATGCCGGCCTTTTTGGCCTTCTTGTAGAATTCAAGGGCACCGAACATGACGCCGTGGTCTGTCAGCGCCACTGCGTGCATTTGGTGTTCTACGGTCGCGTTGATGAGTCCATTGATGGTCGAAGCTCCATCGAGGAGGCTGTAGTGCGTATGATTATGGAGATGAACAAATCTGGACATGGTCAACCGTAGAAAGACGCGTGCAGCAATTCTTAACGCGGATTAATAGCGAGCAGACGAGGTTCCGTCATGGACTCGATCGCATACTTCAGGCCCTCGCGGCCAAATCCGGATTCCTTGACTCCGCCATAGGGCATATTGTCAATCCTGAATGTCGGATTGTCGTTGACGACAAGTGCGCCCACTTCAATGTTGTTGTAGGCGTACAGGATATTTCTAAAATCGTTTGAAAATATTCCGGCCTGGAGACCAAACGAAGAATCGTTCACCCCTTCGACCGCTTCCTCAATCGTCGTGAAGGGATGCAGTGTGACGACCGGTCCGAACGCTTCGTTGCAGAACAACTTTTCAGTCCGCGAAACGCCTGCAAGGATTGTTGGTTCGAACAGATTCTTCTCCCTCCCGCCTCCGCAAAGCACAGTTGCGCCGTGAAGCCTTGCTTCTTCAACCCACTCTCGCACGCGTTCAGTCGCTTTCCGGTCAATGAGCGGGCCGACAACGGTGTCCTGGTCGTTCGGATTTCCCGATTTCAACAGTTTTGTTTCGACAAGAAGTGTCTCAACGTATCCATCGTAAACCTTGTGGTGGACATAGATGCGCTGAACTTTGATGCATGTCTGCCCGGCCGATGCAAACGCTCCCGCAGCATTTTTCTTCGCAGCCTCCTTGATATCTGCCGATGCGTCAATGATTGCCCCCGCATTTCCCCCCAACTCGAGCACAACTTTCTTCTTCCCTGCACTTGTTTTGATCCCCCATCCCACCTGGGGACTCCCTGTAAAGCTCACCATCTTTATGCGTTCATCCTTCACCAGGTGTTCAGCGACGGTATTCGAACAAGGAAGTACGCTGAATGCTTCCTTTGGATATCCCGACGATTCCACGATACGGGCAAGACGCAGGCTGGTCAAAGGAGCCTGGGGAGCGGGTTTCAGGATAAATGCATTGCCGCTCGCAATAGCCGGACCGAGTTTGTGGATAACAAGATTCAGGGGGAAATTGAAAGGCGTAATGCCGAGGACAACGCCCACCGGAAATCGGCGTACTATGCCGAACCGTTCTTTCGTTGATGCAAGCAGATCCATCGAGACCACTTCGCCGCCGATACGCCGACTTTCTTCTGCGGCTATTTGCAGGGAAAGGATCGCCCGATCGACTTCAACCCGGGAATACTGAATCGGCTTCCCGATTTCTGCCGTCATCAGTTGCGCAAATTCATCTTTTTGGTCGTTGATCGTCGAACGGATGAAGGAGAGAATGTCGTACCGTTCTGAGCTGGAGAGATGCCTGGTCCTGTCAAACCCAAGCAAAGCCCTTTTCACTGCTTCATCAGCGTCGCCTGCGTCTGCCTGACCGCACTTCCCCACCGGCTTCCCATCCCAGGGACTCTCGATGACAGCAGCCCCGGCGGTGTTTTTCCACTGACCCCCGACGTAGATCAGATTCCCCTCGCTGGCCATTCTCTCTACTCCTGGAGCAGTCTCTTGACTTCAGTGACTACGGAATCAAGGGGGAGCATTATTCGCTCACCTGTTTTGCGTCGCTTTACTTCCACCTGTCCGTTCTTGAGCCCTTTTTCACCGACAATTACCTGAAAAGGCATCCCCAACAAATCGGCATCTTTAAACTTGAATCCCGCCGACAGATTTTCGCGATCGTCAAACATTACTTCCATCCCTGATTCCACAAACCTGCGATATACCTGGTTTGCCTGAAGGACAGTCTCCTTGCTGTTCATATTGACGGGAATGACGTGCACGTGGTACGGCGCAAGAGCTTTATCCCAGATGATTCCGTTCTCGTCGCGATTCTGCTCTATGTGGCACGCAACAATCCTTTCGATGCCGATGCCGTAGCTGCCCATGATGACGGGCTTCAATTCACCATTCTCGTCCAGGAACCTCACATTGAGCGCTTCGGAATATTTTGTCCCCAGCTTGAAAATATGCCCCAGCTCGATTCCGTTGACAATCTTCAAAGGTTCCGTCGTTCCGGGAGCAGGTTCCCCTGCCTCAATCGTCCTCAAATCGAAATAGCCGTCCACTTCCACGTCACGTTTCAGATCGATGTTCATCAGATGGTAATCGTTCTTGTTGGCACCACTCACGAGTCCGTTCGCATCTTCCAACCGGCGATCCGCGATAATCCGGAAACCTTCAAGGCCAACGGGGCCAATGGAGCCTGCATCTGCGCCCGTAAGTTGCTTCAGTTGTTCTGGACCGATAGGTTCCAAAGCACCCCCGCCAACGGCTGAGGCCAATTTCGCCTCATTGAGCTGATCGTTTCCGACCATGAGGATCAGCATTGGCTTGCCATTATGACGATAGACAAGCGATTTTGCCAGTCGCGTGTGGTCGACTTTGAGAAAATCCATCAGTTGATTTATGGTACGTACGTTCGGCGTATGAATTTCTTTCATGCTTTCGTCCGACGATACGCGCCCGATTCTGGGGATGTCGGACTTGGCTATTTCCAGGTTCGCGGCATAACCGCTTTTTTCCGCCAGTGCAACGGTATCCTCGCCGTGGGACGATTCAATCATGAATTCCTGTGAACCAGTCCCTCCCATCGCTCCGCTCGAAGCTCCCACAACGAAGAACTTCAGTCCGCATCTTGTGAATATCTTCTTGTAGGCTTCTGCGTGCGCCTCATAACTCTTGTCCAGACCGTCCCACGTTGCATCGAGGGTATACGAATCCTTCATCGTGAACTGCCTGCCGCGCAGCACACCGGAACGGGGACGGGGTTCATTCCTGAACTTTGTCTGAATCTGATACCAGATCTGAGGCAGGTCCTTGTAGGATTGTATTCCCGAGGCCGCGATCCAGCCAATGACTTCTTCGTGCGTTGGAGCCAGGACCAGGTCCCGTTCTTTGATACTGAGAATAAAATTGGGGATGTTCCTTCGACCGGTCTGAACCCACAGGGCTTCCGGATTGAGGGCAGGAAGATGGAATTCCTGGGCGCCGATGGCGTTCATTTCCTCCCTCACAATTTGGCTGGCTTTCAGGATCGCCCTGTACCCGAGAGGAAGGAACGCATAGACGCCGGCCGTCAATTGCCGCATCAGTCCAGCCCTCAACATCAGCTGATGGCTCGGAATTGTGGCATCGTTTGGTATTTCTTTGAGCGTTGGAACAAATGATTTGCTGAGTCGCATGCAAAAACCGCTTCTTACTGAATGATGGGAATAGTGATGAAGATCCGGCCGGAACTCTCAGGGTTCATCCGTCCTGCAAAAAAGGACGGTGTTCGCTTCGAATCGGCTCGTTGAGATTCGCAATCCTGGATACTTTCGTGCCCCCGAGACGACTCGAACGTCCGACAAACGGTTTAGGAAACCGCTGCTCTATCCAACTGAGCTACGGGGGCAATGACAACAACTTCTTCGATTCCTATGAAACAAAAAAGCTAGCCGGCCGTCCGTGCAAACGCCGGTCAATTATTAAGTTACAAAACTTTGGGAGTGAGTGCAAACGAATACAACGGGATGTTCGTATGCTGTTCAGGGATCAAACAACCGGACAGGAGAGAACTCACATCTCCGTTGCGTTTGCGGATTGCTTGACATTGTTTCCGCATGTTTGTAAAATACCGGCGTGCCGGGAATTCGTCGGACTATTCCTCTGAACAATTTCAAAGGAGGATCTATGAAGTTCGAGCAGTCAACATTCAAAGGCCATCTGAAGCAATCCAAACCGTTCTTCAAGACAAACCCTGCAGACGAAAAACGGCTCCATCTCTCAAAGCAGAATCCCAAGCGACTTAGAATTGTCCGGAGTATGACTGCCGGACACGTGCGCGGAGGTCATTCCTTTCATTAAGGCGCTTCGAAGAACTGAAGAAGCCTTTCCTCGAACAGGAAAGGCTTTGTTGTATATCATTGCTGCGCAATCGTCTCTGGAGCTCCACACCACTTGATCGCGAAGACTAGTCGTGCAACCCTATGATGAGTATTGTCCGGTTCTTCTCCCTGTAAACAAATCGTTATATTCGTTCAATCGCTTGTCATTCGCTTTCTGAAGGTCGATATCGGCCACCGCAACGCCCGGATGTTGTGTGTCAAGTCTTGCAAGGATTGTTCCTCGTTCAGAGACTATTTCGCTGCTGCCGATATACGTAAATTCTACTTCTCCCCTTTGTTCAGTCCCAACACGGTCGGCGGTCGCAGCAAAGACGCGATTCTCAAGACATCTGGTGACCATCGCGTCCGGGCAATGGGGCAATACCAGGTTTGAAGGGTGGGCGATCAATTGCGCCCCCTTGAGAGATAGTGAACGTGCACTTTCCGGATAAATCCAGTCGAAGCAAATCATGATGCCAATTCTGCCAATGGGCAGATTGAAAACCGGAAAGCCCAGGTCCCCCGGCGAAAAGAACAGATTCTCCCTGTTGAACAGGTGGACCTTTCGATAGAGGCCCATCATACCGTAGGGGCCTACAAGCAAAGCCGAATTGTAAAGCCGAATGGTCTTTTCAGCGAATCCATACACAATGTAGCAGGATTTTTTTCGCGCGAACGTGGACAAGCGAT
>DATDNS010000518.1:0-5673 GCA_036518155.1 Bacteroidota bacterium | reverse complement strand
ACGTTGGAGTCAAATATTCTGACCATTCAAGGCGAGAAAAAGGCCGAGAAGGAATCCAAAGAGAAAAACTTTCACCGTGTGGAACGTTCATACGGATCCTTCCAGCGATCGTTTACCTTGCCGACAACGGTCAAGAATGACAAAATCGATGCCGAGTTCAAGGACGGTATCTTGAAGATTATGCTTCCGAAGGCTGAAGAGGCCAAGCCGAAGCAAATCGAAGTGAAGGTGAAATAACGCGTCGACCGCGTCGGCGGTCAATCGGTTCAACAGCAGGCGGTCGGGTCTCTGGTGGGAGGCCCGACCGACCGTGTTTCCGGGATGTCCTGAGATTGTCATGATGCTGCCGTTGTGGCAGCTGCAAAATGCAGGTGCGCGATAGAAGCCAAGAGTGTAGTAACAACGAACGCAGCTTGAGAGCTGCATAACTAGTAAAGGAGCAAACAACAATGGCAACGAAAACTGGTAAGATCGTGGGAATTGACCTCGGCACGACGAATTCTGTCGTGGCGGTGATGGAGGGAAATGAACCTGTGGTGATTGCCAATTCCGAAGGCTCGCGCACAACACCGTCCGTCGTCGGATTCACGAAATCCGGGGAACGCCTTGTCGGGGCCGCGGCAAAGCGCCAGGCAGTCACGAATTCACAAAATACCGTCTTTTCAATCAAGCGCTTTATGGGTCGTTTCTTCAACGAAACAACGGAAGAGATGAAACTGGTGCCATACAAGGTCATCAGTGGCGATAATAACACCGCACGGGTGCAAATTGGCGACCGTGTATATTCGCCCCCGGAAATCTCTGCAATGATCCTTCAAAAAATGAAACAAACTGCTGAAGACTACCTCGGTACGAAGATCACAGAAGCGGTCATCACGGTCCCTGCCTATTTCAATGATGCACAACGTCAGGCGACAAAGGAAGCCGGAGAAATTGCCGGGCTTAATGTCCGCCGGATCATCAATGAACCGACGGCAGCGGCCCTTGCTTACGGTCTTGATAAGAAACACAAAGATATGAAGGTGGCGGTGTTCGACCTTGGTGGAGGGACCTTTGATATTTCTGTGCTCGAGCTCGGGGAAGGAGTCTTTGAGGTAAAATCCACGAACGGTGACACGCACCTCGGTGGCGACAATTTCGATATGCGGTTGCTCGAATACATTGCCGATGAATTCAAGAAGCAGGAAAGTATCGACCTGCGTAAAGATCCGATGGCCTTGCAACGGTTACGCGAGGCGGCGGAAAAGGCGAAGATGGAACTGTCTCAATTGATGCAAACGGAGGTCAACCTTCCGTTCATCACAGCGACCGCGGAAGGTCCGAAACACCTCAACCTGACCATCACGCGCGCCAAATTTGAGCAGCTTGTTGAAGATCTTGTTCAACGTTGCGTACCTCCCGTGGAAAAAGCTCTCAAAGATGCCGGTCTTAATCCAAATCAGATCGACGAAGTCATTCTCGTCGGTGGAATGACCCGGGTGCCGCGGGTGCAGCAACTTGTGAAGGATATATTTGGCAAAGAAGGCCACAAAGGAGTCAACCCGGATGAGGTCGTTGCTGTCGGCGCGGCCATTCAGGGAGGCGTTCTTGCCGGTGATGTGACAGACGTACTGTTGCTCGACGTGACTCCGCTTTCTCTCGGGATCGAAACTCTTGGCGGCGTCATGACGCAGATGATCTCGGCGAATACGACAATACCCACGAAAAAGAGCGAGATCTTCTCGACAGCATCGGATAGTCAGCCGTCGGTGGAAATCCACATTCTTCAGGGTGAACGTCCCCTGGCTGTCGACAACAGGACACTGGGACGATTCCATCTCGATGGCATTCCTCCCGCACCGCGCGGCGTTCCGCAGATCGAAGTCACATTCGACATCGATGCGAACGGTATGCTGCACGTTTCAGCAAAGGACAAAGCGACGGCGAAAGAGCAGAGTATCCGCATCACGTCTTCAAGCGGACTGTCGAAGGAAGAGGTCGAGAAAATGAAAGCCGACGCCCAGGCGCACTCCCAGGAAGACAAGAAGCGGAAAGATGAAATAGAGACAAAGAACCAGGCCGACAACCTTGTTTTTCAAACACGAAAACAGGTAAAGGATCTTGGCGACAAGATTCCGGCGGACATCAAATCCAAAGTCGAGAGTGCTGCGAATGCGCTTGAAGAAGCGATCAAAGCCAATAACATAAGCGACATCAAGGCCAAAACCGAAACACTCAATAACGCCTGGAACGAGGCCTCCACGAAAATGTACGAATCGGCGAAGTCAGCCGGTGGACCTCAACCCGGTGGGCCTCAACCCGGAGCAGGCCAGCAGCAACAGCAGCAAGGTGGCGCTGAAGGAGGCAAGAAGGTTGAGAACGCCGACTTCGAAGTCGTTGACGATAAATAAGCAGTAGTGCAACAAACGACCGGGTCATTGCGAGCGTAGTAATCTGTATTGAACGGATTGCGCCATAGTTCAGGGAATACCGGAAAGGAGGCGGTGTGCGTGACACGCTGATATGCATATGCCTCCAGCCCGCGCAATGATAATACTGGTGTCCAAAAGGCGAGGTAATTCCTCGCCTTTTGTGTGATGGAGACTCTATTCCATCACGGATGTGGAAAGGAACAACAATGAACTTCAACAAATTCACCATTAAGTCTCAGGAAGCCGTCCAGAATGCGCAGGAGATTGCGGCCAACTATGGAAACCAATCCATTGAGCCGGAACATCTCCTTGCGGCGCTTGTACAGGACAGCGAAGGTATCGTAGTCCCAATGCTTCAGAAACTCGGGGCGAATGTCAACTATCTGAAGATCAAGATCAATGAGGCAATCGAGAAATTGCCGAAAGTCCAGGGAGCCGGACTGGGCGACCAACACTTGTCCCCGGCACTCGCACAGGTCTTTGAAACTGCTCAAAAGGAAGCCCGGCAGCTCAAAGATGAGTACGTCAGCACTGAACATCTTCTGCTCGGAGTGCTGGACGAATCCGCAGCGGCAAAGGGGTCGTTGGCCTCTCGCCTTCTTCGCGATCAAGGGTTGACGAAGGATGGTGTCTACAAAGCAATCAAGGATGTCCGTGGTGAACAACGCGTAACAGACCAGAATCCTGAGGACAAATATCAATCGCTGGAAAAGTTCGGCCGTGATCTCAATGATCTCGCAAGGAAGGGAAAACTTGATCCTGTCATCGGCAGAGAAGAAGAGATTCGGAGGGTACTCCAGGTGCTGTCTCGGCGGACCAAAAATAATCCCGTCCTGATTGGCGATCCTGGCGTTGGCAAGACGGCGATTGCCGAAGGAATCGCTCATCGGATTGTTCAGGGGGATGTTCCTGAAAATCTCAAGACCAAGCGAATCTTCGCGCTTGATATGGGTACTCTCGTCGCTGGCACAAGCTTTCGGGGCCAATTTGAAGAACGGCTTAAGGCTGTGTTGAAGGAAGTAACGGAATCCAACGGCGAAATCATACTGTTCATCGACGAGCTTCATACGCTCGTCGGCGCAGGAGCAGCACAAGGAGCTGTCGATGCGGCGAACATGCTCAAGCCTGCACTCGCACGGGGTGATCTGCGCGCTATTGGGGCGACTACGATCGATGAGTATCGGAAACACATCGAAAAGGACCCGGCGCTTGAACGCAGATTTCAACCTGTGCTTGTCGATGAGCCGAGTGTTGAAGATACCATTTCGATTCTCCGGGGCCTCAAAGAACGTTACGAGGTCCACCACGGCGTCCGTATCACTGACGGTGCTATCGTGGCTGCGGCACAACTCGGCAGCCGCTACATTACCGACCGCTTCCTGCCGGACAAAGCCATCGATCTTGTTGACGAGGCCGCGTCAAAACTTCGCATTGAAATTGATTCGATGCCCGAAGAGCTCGATGACGTGGAACGACGTATCAAGCAGCTTGAGATCGAGCGAGAGGCAGTCAAGAGAGAGAAGGACGACGAATCCATATCCCGACTGAACAGCATCAAGCACGAACTCGCCGATCTCAACGAAAAACGCTCAGAGCTGAGAACCCACTGGCAGCTTGAGAAGGAACTGATCCAGTCGATACGGACGATGAAGGGAGAAATTGACAAGGCCAGAACGGAAGCAGACCAGAAGGAACGGCAGGGAGATCTTGGAAGAGTAGCGGAACTTCGCTACGGCGTAATCACCGGTCTGGAGAAGAAGGTAAGGGAAGCATCATTGAAGCTTGCATCCGTCCAAAAGGATCGGAAGATGCTGAAAGAAGAGGTTGACGCTGAGGACATCGCCGAGATTGTAGCGAAATGGACCGGAATTCCTGTCACACGCATGCTTGAAAGCGAACGATCGAAGCTCTTGCAGCTCGAAAAGAGGATCCACGAACGGCTGGTTGACCAGGAAGATGCAGTCAAAGCCGTTGCTGATGCGATCCGGCGAAGCCGTGCAGGACTGCAGGATATGAAACGCCCCATCGGTTCGTTCATTTTTCTGGGGAGCACCGGTGTCGGAAAAACCGAACTCGCCCGGGCGCTGGCGGAATTTCTGTTCAACGACGAAAATGCGATGGTGCGGATCGACATGAGCGAGTACATGGAAAAATTCTCCGTGTCCAGACTGATCGGTGCGCCGCCGGGATATGTCGGGTATGAAGAAGGCGGGCAATTGACAGAAGCGGTGAGGAGAAAGCCGTATTCGGTGGTATTGCTCGATGAAATAGAAAAAGCCCACCCCGAAGTGTTCAACGTGCTGCTCCAATTGCTTGATGAAGGGCGCCTGACCGACAGCAAAGGCCGGACGGTGAACTTCAAAAACACGATCGTCATTATGACTTCGAACCTCGGGTCTCACCTGATCCAGGAACGGATGGAGGATTTTACAGAAGAGACTCGGGACGAAATTATGGGCGACCTGCGCATCAAGTTGTTTGATTTGCTCAAGCAATCGATACGCCCCGAATTCCTGAATCGCATCGATGAGATCATAGTTTTCAAACCGCTAACGATTGCGGAAATCAAGAACATTGTAGACTTGCAGCTCAAAACGGTGCAGAAAATGCTTGCCGAAAAGAACATCAGGCTGGATGTCACCGATGAAGCAAGATCACGTCTTGCAACCATGGGCTACGATCCTACCTTCGGAGCGAGACCGTTGAAACGTGTGATTCAGAAGTACATCATCAACGGACTTTCAGAAAAACTTCTCGAGGGTTCAATTGCCGACGGAGACGCTGTCACGGTGCAGATTGATGCTCGCGGAATGGTGGAGTTTGTGACGAACGTAAGAGCCGAAGTGGTACGCTAGATTTGCCCTACGTGTATTCATGATTTACTGTCCGCAACGGTGTCACGGTTGCCTTCAAGGCATGCGGAGCAGGCAACTGTGACGTTCCGAGGAAGGGTACCGTGCAGCATCTTTCCTTTTGTTCGCCCGCCAATTTCTCGTTACCTTGTCTCTCGCATGCAACTCTCATCTCTTCTGGGACACGTCCGGGAACTCCTCGGCGCCATACGCGTTTCGAGCAAACCCGCCGACAGTCTGATCGATTCGTTCTTCCGCTCGCATAAATATCTCGGGTCTCACGACCGAAGATTCATCGCGGAAACGACGTATGGGACGCTCAGGCACCTTCGTCGCTGTGAATACATCCTGCATCGGTCCTTCGGTCAGGAAATTGCGAACGTGGAGAAAGAGGACGGCCTTCTCTTGCT
>DATDNS010000517.1:0-11425 GCA_036518155.1 Bacteroidota bacterium | reverse complement strand
TATGCCGGTGCTGCACTACCTGCCCGGCAACATGCTGATGGAAGTGGATTACAACCAGGGTCTCAATGAATCGCTCGGGAATTCGACCATTCCCAGGATCTCTGTCGGCACGGAATGGAGGCTCATTCCGATCCTGCCGCTGCGGACCGGCATTACGCTCGGCGGAGGGGATCAATTCCGCTGGTCGTTCGGGTTCGGCCTCGATATCTGGATCATGAGTCTTGATGTCGGAACCGAGAACTTCGGAATGCTCTTCACACCAAAGAGTTTCTCGATGTTTTCTGCCGGGGCGGGACTGAAGTTGCGGCTCTAAGCGGACAGGCAACGGAGAGTGGGTTTTTGAAACGGCCACAGAGTTTTACGTGGCCGTTTTTCTTTTTGGTTTCTGATCCGGGGCAATGTTGCTTGAAGACGTCGGCCCTGTTACAGGATAAACCTGCTAAGATCTCTGTTTTTCACGATCGACTGTAGCTTTTCTTTAACCAGGCCCCTCGTGACTTTAAGCTCGGTCGATTCAAGTCCATCCGGTGCATCGAAAAGGATTTCCTCAAGCAACGTTGTCATGATCGTGTGGAGCCTTCTCGCGCCGATATTTTCGACGGATTCGTTCACTTCATACGCGATCCTGGCTATTTCACGCACAGCGTCGTCGTCGAACTCCACCGTCACGCCGTCGGTTGCGAGAAGAGCAGTATATTGCTTCAGCAGCGCATTTTGCGGGAGTGTGAGGATCTTGACAAAATCATCTTCCGTGAGGCTCTTCAACTCGACCCGGATGGGGAAGCGTCCCTGCATCTCAGGGATCAAGTCCGAAGGCTTTGAAACGTGAAACGCACCTGAAGCGATGAACAACACGTGGTCTGTCCGAACCATACCGTACTTGGTGAGGACGTTTGACCCTTCGACGATGGGGAGGAGGTCGCGCTGGACTCCTTCACGCGAGACATCGGGGCCTGATTGTTGTCCCCGCGTGCTGGCGATCTTGTCGATCTCGTCGATGAACACGATACCGGAATTTTCGACCCGTCCGATCGCCTCCTTTACCGCTTTTTCCATGTCGATGAGCTTCTGCGACTCCTCCTGGATGAGAATAAGCCTTGCTTCCGCGACGGTGAGTTTCCTGCGCTTGTTGTGCTTCGGAAGGATGTTTCCGAGCATGTCCTGGATGTTGATGCCCATCTCTTCAAGGTTCATCGGACCCATCACCTGCATGAGCGGCATCTGCTGGGTTGGCATTTCAAGCTCGATCACGCGGTCATCAAGAGATCCGGAACGGAGCTTCTCCCGGAATTTCTGACGGGTTTTTGCCTCATCCTCGACTGCGTCCACCGCAGTCTCCGGAATCTCGGATTCCGCCGGTCGTGTGCGACGCGGGCGGGGGAGAAGAATCTCGAGGAGCCGTTCTTCAGCCAGGTCGCTCGCTTTGTCCTGGACTTCTTCCGCCTTCTCTGCCTTCACCAGGTTCACAGCAATCTCGGTAATATCCCGCACAATCGATTCGACATCCCTGCCCACATAGCCGACCTCGGTAAATTTCGAAGCCTCCACCTTGAGAAAAGGAGCGTTGGAAAGCCGCGCGAGCCTGCGGGCGATTTCCGTTTTCCCGACGCCGGTCGGACCGATCATGATGATATTGTTCGGCATGATCTCTTCGCGCAACGACTCGGGAGAGTGGAGCCGCCGCCAGCGATTACGCAGCGCGATCGCCACGGACTTCTTTGCGCTTTGCTGCCCGATGATGTACTTGTCGAGTTCGCGGACGATCTGGCGCGGCGTCAATTCTTTCTGTGCTTCGTTCTTTTTCTTCGCCATAGATAGCGTTTTCCTTGGACTCCCGGCATTGTGTGCGGGGATCAGAGTTCTTCGATGTGGAAATTCTTGTTTGTGTAGATGCAAATGTCGGAGGCGGCGTCGAGAGCCTCCCGGACGATATCCTTTGCGGACAGTCCGGTGTGCTTGACGAGCATCCGCGCGGCAGCGAGTGCATAGCTGCCCCCCGAACCCACGGCAACAATGCCGTCGTCCGGCTCAATGACGTCCCCTGTGCCGGAAATGATGAGCGCATGGTCCTGATCAAGGACTGCAAGGAGGGCTTCCAACTGGCGAAGGTATTTGTCCGTTCGCCAGAGTTTGGCGAGCTCGACGGCCGAACGCACGAGTTGACCCTGATACTGTTCAAGCTTTTCTTCAAACCGGTCCACGAGGCTGAAGGCATCTGCGGCCGACCCTGCAAAACCGACAAGCACCGAGTTGTTATGGAGTCTGCGAATCTTGTTCGACTGCTGCTTCATCACCGTGGTACCGATCGTCACCTGTCCATCCCCGCCGATCGCCACCTTACCTTTGTGGCGCAAGCCAATGATTGTTGTCGCGTGCACTGTCGTCGTGTCCATAGCAACTCCTGGGGTCATAGTGAACAATCCGGAAGTCAGATCTTCTTCCGCAACCGTGCGATGGGGAGGTTCAGTTGTTCGCGGTACTTGGCCACCGTACGTCGCGCTATTCTGATTCCTTCCTGTTTCAGGATTTCGGCAATCTTGTCGTCGTTCAGCGGTTCATCCGGTTTTTCCTGGCTGATGATCTCCTTCACGCGCTCCTTGACGACGGAATTCGAAACATCCTCACCGTTCGCAGACTCGAGACCCGATGTGAAAAAGTGCCTGAGGGGGAAAACGCCGAATTCCGTCTGGACATATTTGCTGTTGACGACGCGGCTGATCGTCGAAATATCGACGCCGACGATGCCCGAAATGTCCTTGTAAATCATCGGTTTCAGCACTTCGCCCGTCTCGAACCACTGCCGCTGCCGATCCAGGATGGAATGCATCACTTTCAGCAGTGTCTCGCGGCGCTGATGAATCGACGCGATAAACCACTTTGCAGCTTCAAACTTCTTCTTGACGAAATCTTTGGTCTCAGCCGAAACGGCCTTGCCTTTCGGGGCAATGAGTTCCCTGTAGGCGTTGTTGATGCGAAGCGGAGGGATGTTCCTGTCGTTGAGCGTTATGATGAATTCACCGTTGTCTTTTTCGACGATGAAGTCGGGCGTGACATAGTTTTCCTGCGCGGTAAATTCGCCTTCGCCGGGTTTCGGGTTCAGGTGCTGGATAATCTCCACCACCTTCCTGAGCGTTTCCATCCCGATGTGCAGATTGCGACAGAGAAGTTCGTACCGCTTGAGCTTGAAGTCTTCGAAATGTTTCTCGAGGAGCAGGAGGGCAAGTTCCCGGAGGGAATTCGGATACGAACCGGCTTTCAACTGGGCAATGAGACATTCCTGAAGCGTCCGCGCCGCAATGCCGGGAGGTTCCAACTGCTGAATCTTCCTGAGCACCTCTGTGGCCCGTTCCGTCGTGATGTTGAGAGCATACGTCAGGTTCAGATCCTGGACAATAAGACTGAGATCGCGTCTGAGGTAGCCGTCTTGCTCGACATTCCCGATAATCTCCTCTGCAAGCAGATTATCAAGCTCATCGACATTGAGGAGACGGAATTGGCTAAGAAGCCGCTCGGAAAGAGGAATGACATCGGAAATCGTCGGTTCGTAGGTGTCTTCGTCCTGGCCGTTTTGCGACCTTGAGTCTGCACTTTTGTACCCCGCACTCTCATCATTCATGTAGTCGTCGAGCGTGTAGGAGTCTTCCTTGGCGGATTCGGCAACTTCTTCGGTCTCTTTTTCGGGCTCCTGCTGGTCGAGGATTTGTTCGGCATCGTCCTGCAATTCCAGCATCGGATTGAGTTCAAGCTCCGTCTTGATGCGTTGCTCCAGAACAAGATTGGGGAGCTGCAGCAGTTTCAGATACTGCACCTGCTGGGGCGTCAGTTTCAGCCCGAGACGAAGTTGTTGGGAAAGGTTGATCATGTTTCTATTTTGCCGACTGCTTCACACGCTTTGGAGAATTCCGTATACCACTGTTCGCCATAATAGCGAACGAGGGCGTCTTTGAGAAAGTTGGAGAGAACGACATCCTCGGCCTGACCCCGCTCGAGAGCCGGAAGACATTCCGGGATGGATTCGTACCTCAAGTGATCGTGGAATCCGTGGTCAATACGGATAGGAAAAAGGTGGCACGAGAGAGGCTTGCGCCACGTGATTTCCTTCTTGAAATAAGCTTTCTCGAAAGAACATTTTGCCACCCCGTTTTCATACGTTACAAAGACGCACGCACGATGGTTGAAGCACGTCGTCGTGATGGCCTCGGCGGACCGTTCGACAAGGCCGAATTCGTCGATGGCACGAAGGTGGTCATCGTCCAGGTACTTCCTGACGACAGGAAATGCCTTGATAATTTCGTGAATTTCTTCCTCCAGCAGAGGAGCGCCTTTCGGACCCGGCATCGTGCAGCACGCCCCCTTGCATCGCACCAAATCGCAAGCAAATTTCTTGACGGCGATGGATGGGTCAATAGTCGTGTTTTTGACAGAAATCATGGTGTTCGCTTGGTCTACTGATACCGGATGCGACAAGAGAGGATGGAACCGGGAGGGTAGCCTGCCAGAACCGATCTCTCCTTTCTCCCCATCAAAGGCTTCGGCCACGTTACAGACTCAGTATAACGAAAAATCACCAAATGCAAAAGCAAGCAGGGTTTCTGGCACACTCTTTGAGAGAACGGCCCATTTCCACACCTTCCTGCGTCGAAATTTGTACTTTAAATTGCTCCATCGATGTCAACCGATGATATCCACCCGTTGTCTAATTCACAAGAACACGAATAACACAGCGTCGCCGCATGCCGGCTGCAAATGAGCAGGACCTGATCACAGAAGTCAGACAGGGAAATCACGATGCCTTTCGCGTGCTCGTGCAGTCGTACATGAAGCAGGCGTACGATATCGCATACAGCATCCTCGGTAATCACGACGACGCGGACGACGTAGCCCAGGAATCGTTCGTGAATGTCCACCGGTCGGTTGCCGGGTTTCGCGGAGAATCGGAATTCAGCACGTGGTTGTTTCGCATCGTCAAAAATTGTGCATTGAACCGGCTTAAACAGAGAAAAAGGAAGCAGGAACGCGAAGTGGACTTGACAACGGTCGATAATGAAATGGTTGCTGTGAATGCCGGCGTCGTCTACCTCGACGATACGAGACTGTATGTCGAGCGCGCATTGCACGAACTTCCCACGCTCCAGCGCGCCGTGGTCATGCTCAGACATATCAACGGGCTTTCGACGAGGCAGGTCAGCACGATTCTTGAATGCTCGGAGGGAACAGTGAAGACTCATCTCCACCGGGGACTCAAATCCATGAAAGAAAAACTTCGATTTCTGAGGGACGACGAACAATGAAGTCACACAGGGCAATCCAACAGCAGTTGTATGAATTCATCCACGGAGAACTTCCAGAGGCTGAACGGCTCGCCGTGGAAGAGCATGTGGCAGGATGCAGCCGGTGTGCCGAAGAACTCGATACGCTGCGCGAAGCGTTGGCACACCTTCAAGCACTTCCAGGGCGTCCCAGTGAATTCCGCAACGAACTCTACTGGCAGCAGTTTGCAGCGAAGGTGGAGCGGAGAATCGAGCGGGCGGAGGAGGAAGACGCCGCTCCTTCCGCCATCCGACAGTTGCTCGACGCTTTTGTCGAACACCGCAAGCCGTTCGGAGTCGGCTTTGCATCCGCGCTGACACTCCTGATGATCGGATTCGGGATTTGGAGTTACTGGATCAGAAACCCGGAACGACAACAATCGACCGCCGGTGAAGTGGCACGGCAGGAATCGTCGGTTGTGTCCGGCGTTCAAAAGGTTTCGGTTGACTCCCGTGCAGAAGATTATCTGGAACAATCGAAAGTATTGCTCATCGGGATCATGAACAGCGATCCGTCGGCAAAAGATCAATCGCTTTCTATTTCCGCCCGCGAGAAGGAGCTTTCACGGAAGCTCGTGAGCGAGTCAGAACACCTTACGTCGTCTCTGAACGACCCATCCCAGCGTCGGCTGAAGGAGCTGATTGGCGACCTGAAACTGATCTTGGTTCAGATAGCCAATCAGGCATCGGAACACAACGGACAGGGGATCGAGATTGTCAGGAACGGCATCGAGCATAATGACATACTTTTCAAGATCAACCTGGAAGAAATTCAACGGACGTCTCACACGGCAAAGACCGGGGGTCCGAACACACAGGTGAAACCGACTATTTGACGAGGATATGACCATGAACAAGAACACGCGTTTGACCGGCTTTTCCGTTATGACGATTTCCATATTCCTGGCCTTTTCGGCCGGGGGTGCTTTTCCTTCACTCTATGCGCAACAGGCCTCTGCGAAAGGAGACAGGAAGGAAAGCAGGATGCATCACTCCGGGGAACGGATAACCCCGCTGCCGGAGATCCTTCAGGGTTCGATGGAAGGCATGGATGCCTCCCTGTCTCAAGTTCCCTTTGCAATGGACCAGGCAGCGATGGCGCTCGACCAACTGAAGTTTGAGATGGCAGAGCCAAAACTTGCGATGGCCGGCGCTATGTTGAACACACCGGAGGCATCGCTTGCCAGGGAACTCGCAGAGAACGCGGAATGGACCCGCGATGCCGATATGACCATGGCTCCGGTTGCACTTGCGCAAATGGAGGCCGAAGCATCGTTCTCATCAGCGGCTCACGCACTTGCGTCATCACCGGTTATCGCTCAACAAGGGCTTTACAGCAGCCAGGAGACTCCTGATCCCCAGGAATCAGCGGCACAGAAAGCTTACCAGAAAGCCTATAATCTTGTCCTCGACAAGAAATGGACCGATGCGCAGAAGGAATTCGACAATTATCTCAGCAAATATCCAACAGGATCGTACAGTGTCGCGGCAAGATACTGGAAGTGCTATGCCAGCGAAAAGTCAGGGGATCCGCAGGAAGAGGTGTTCAAGAAATACCAAAAGTTCGTGGAAAAATATTCCGGCAGCAAGTGGGCGGACGACGCAAAAACGAGCATGATTCGCATCGGGACGGAACTGGCCAAACAAGGGAAGACCGAGTACTCTGCGATTGTCCAATCCATGCAGCAGGGGGACGATGAAGACGTAAAGTTGACGGCGCTGTATGCCCTGGGCAACTCGTCGGACGACAAGGCGCTTCCGGTGATCGTGAATCTGTACGACAATTCGAAGAGTGAAAAACTACGGGGGAAAATCGTCTACATGCTTGGAAATTTCGATTCGCCTCTCGTCGTGCCGAAACTCGCCGAAATTGCCGTCAAGGATCCGAGTTCGATGGTCCGCAAGAATGCCGTGTATGCACTTGGGAATACAAAGAAAGCTGAGGCATCGGCTGCGTTGAAACAGATCGTGAAATCGCAAACCGATTCCGATGTCAGGACTGCTGCTCTCTATTCGCTTGCAAATCTCGACGACGCCGACCTGATTCCATTCCTGGTCGAGGTTGCGAAGAGCGACAACAACGAACGGCTGGCGAAGGCTTCGACATACTCCATCGCAAATATGAGCGACGGAGAGGCAACAAAGGCACTCGAGACCATCCTGAAAGAAGCGAAAAGCAAAGAAGCCCGAAAGGCGGCCCTGAATGCCCTCGGGAACAGGCCGGATGGAGAAGCTGCCGCGATTCTCAAAGAAGTCGCGATAGGCAAGGATAACGATCCGGATATGCGGCGGACAGCCACCTATGCTCTCGGGAATATTCACACCTCGTCGGCGCTTGATGCCCTGAAGGCGATTATCTCATCCGATGCCGACACAAGAATCAGAGAAGCTGCCATTCAGGCGCTTGGAAATCGCGGCGGAAGCGAAGTGCGGGATATTCTGAAGAAAATTGCGTTGACGGAAGACGACAACAGGCTTGCCCGGACCGCGGTGTATTCGCTTGGCAACGCGTCCGAAGGCAAAGACACCAGCTTCTACATGGACGTGATCCGAAACGGAAAATCGCTTGAAGTGCGGAAAGCAGCACTCTACCAGATTTCCAACGTGATTGGTTCGGGCTCAGCGGCGACACTCGCCCAAATCATCAGAGACGAAAAAGATGACGACTTGAAGATTTCGGCAATTTACGTACTCGGGAATCTGAAAAGCGATGATGCCGTGGAACTCCTCCTGAACATCGCACAGAAAGACGGCAACAAACGTGCGCGCACTGCCGCCGTCAGTGCGCTGAGCAACATCGGTACGAAGAGGGCGCAGGACGCTTTGGTGCAAATCCTCGAAGGATCATCGAAGGAGCATTGACGTGAGAACCATGTGTTCCGTCCTGGTCTGTTCCGCGCTTCTGTGCATGCACCAGCCGCTCAGAGCTCAGAACGTAGTGGGGTACGTTGGTCGTGACAGTTCGCTGACGGGACGGTGGTCGTGGGCGTTGGCCGAAGCGCATCGTTCGCCGGGAAAGGGCGAATTCTGGGTTGGGTATAGCATCAAACGGTTGATGGACGAAGACGCCTACATTCTTTCAGGAAGTGTCTTTTCAGGTTCCGTACAACAGGACAGGCCCAATCTCTACGATGTCATAGAAGGAAAGAGCTCTAAGGCAATTGTGACGACGGCATGGAGATCCCACGAAAGGCCGGGGATATTCAAACGTCTCAAAGATGTTGCCGTGCTGTTTCTCTTTTCGGATGGTTCTTCCGGAATACCTTCCGTCGATCGAATTGATCTCTGCACGATGGAGTTGTCCGTCGACTTGCAGAAGAAGCCTTTGTACTGGCTTGGTTTCGCTGACGATGTGGAGAGTGTGCGACATCTCATCGGGGTGTTCTCGCAGCCGGTATCCATCGATGTGAAGAAACGGCTTGTGGAGACCATAGCCATCCATCAGCATTCCGACGACGTGTATCCATTCTTGGTGAGTGTTCTCGAAGGATCTGAACAGGATGGAGTCAGGGCCAGAGCTGCATTTTGGATTGGTGAACAAAAGAACCCGGAATCGCTGAGACTCCTCATGGAAACTGCGCAGCAAGACCGGTCAAGAAAGGTGCGGGAGGAATCCGTGTTCGCGATCAGCCAAACGGATGGTGACAGCTCTGTCGATGCTCTCATTACACTTGCCCGATCGGCAAATGACGCCAAAGTGAGGTCGAAAGCTGCGTTTTGGCTCGGTCAGAAGACATCAACAAAAGCGGTTGCGACGCTTGAGGACATCATTGCGGGCGACGAAGACACCGATGTGCAACGACAAGCCCTCTACGGGCTGTCGCAGATCAAGGATAACGAAGCTGTCAATCGTCTTATCAGGGTGGCAAAGAGTCATCCGAATCCAAGGATTCGCAAACTGGCAATTCAGATTCTCGGTCAAACAGACGACCCGAAAGCGCTGGAAGCATTGATCGATATTGCCCGTAACTAACCGCCGCAAAACTCGCGGGAATTCGCTACAACCATTTTCACCCCACCGCAGTCTTACACTTTGTGCCGTTCATTCCACGATCGTAGGAGAAATACTATGCAGAATTGGCGGGGTGCGATGATATTGACGATGGCGTGCTGTTGGACAACCCTGTATGCTCAGGCCAACAAAGATTCGGTGGTCATTATGGCGGAACGGATTCGAGGAAGCGTGACGATCGATGGGGACATCTCAGAACCGGAATGGCAGCGACCCGGCTTTGCCAATTTCACTCAGCGTCTTCCCAACGAAGGTGCGGCCCCCTCGCAGAGGACTGAAGTCTGGCTTGCCTACGATGATCAGGCTCTCTACGTCGCAGCGCGCATGGAAGATACTGCACCGGATTCGATTATCAGGATCCTTGGCCGGCGTGATGTCGACCTTACCGCCGACTGGTTTCAATTCGACATCGATCCGTATCACGACCGCAGGAGCGGGTTCTATTTTGCGCTGAGCGCCGCCGGCACGATGCAGGACGGAACCCTTTATAACGACGAATGGAATGACAATTCGTGGGATGGCGTGTGGGAGGGAAAGGCCCGGATCGACAACAAGGGATGGACGGTCGAGATGCGCATTCCGTATTCGCAATTACGTTTCCATCCGGCCGAAAAGTACGTGTGGGCTGTAAACTTCAGCCGGAAGATCGGCCGCAAGAACGAGTCTGACTACGTCGTCTTCACGCCGCAGAAAGGGAGCGGTTTCGTGTCGAGGTTTATTGACGTCGGGGGCATTCATGATATCTATCCCCCAAAAGACATCGAAATCCTTCCATACGTCACGTCCCGTGCAGAATTTGCTCCTCATACTTCCGGCGATCCGTTCAACAGCGGTTCCAAATATTCGCCCGGCTTTGGCGCAGACTTGAAAGTCGCGCTTAGTTCAGACCTGACGCTGAACGGCACCATCAACCCAGATTTTGGACAGGTCGAGGTCGATCCGGCTGTCGTCAATTTGAGCGACGTTGAAACGTACTACCAGGAGAAACGTCCGTTCTTCGTCGAAGGGGCGAATATATTTGAATTCGGATCGGGCGGCTCCAACAATTTCTGGGGATTCAACTGGGGTGGCCCGACATTTTTCTACAGCAGGAGGATCGGCCGCGCCCCGGAAGGATCACTCCCGAGCAACGACTATTCAGACATGCCGCTCGGTACCCATATCATCGGAGCCGGCAAACTGACCGGGAAACTTTCGGACAACTGGAATATCGGCATGATCCACGCAGTCACGAACAGGGAATTTGCCAGGATCGAAACTGGAGGTCAGCAAAAAAGCGTGGAAGTTGAGCCATTGACGTATTACGGCGTTGGCCGCATTCAACGTGATTTCAACGACGGCAGACAAGGACTCGGCGCAATCGTGACCTATACGAACAGGTTCTTCTCCGAACCCGCGCTCAGAGATCAAATCAACGGCAATGCTCTTGTCACGGGAATCGACGGCTGGCAATTCCTTGACGGTGACAAAACCTATGTTCTGACAGGATGGGCTGCGTCATCGCATATCACAGGAAGTCAGGCAAGAATCACTGCGCTCCAGGCGAGTTCGCGCCACTACTACCAGCGCCCGGATGCCGGCGATGTTCACATGGACAGCTCTGCAACGTCGTTGAACGGTTATGCGGGCCGGTTTGCCGTGAACAAGCAGAAAGGCTCGTGGATGTTCAATTCCGCAATAGGCTTCATCAATCCGGGTTTCGACGCCGATGATCTCGGCTTTCTGTGGAGAACCGACTTGATTAATTATCACGTCATGGGTGGGTACAAATGGACCGATCCGACGGAATACTACAACAATGAACGCCTTAATGTAGCGCTCTTTGGCACATACGACTACGCAGGCAACAAGACCTGGCAGGGATATTGGCTCTCGAACACGATTCAGTTCACGAACTTCTATCAATTACAACTGAGCTACGCGTACAATCCGTACTCTATCGATAGCCGCGGTACCCGTGGTGGTCCTGCGGTTCTTAATCCGACTGGATGGGAAATTGACGTCAGCGCAATGTCCGACAGCAGAAAATCAACGACGTTGAATTTCTTCGGCTTCACGTATCAGGGAGGAGGAGGAGAACAATTTCAAGGGGAGCTTGACGTGG
>DATDNS010000516.1:0-4470 GCA_036518155.1 Bacteroidota bacterium | reverse complement strand
TGCCCCTTGCCCGCAGTGATTTGCAGGGTAGCGGGAGAGGTGGGGGCACGTTGCTCGGTCGAACAATGAGGCATGCACAGATGCTGGTCCATGCCTTTGGAGTGGACCGTCCTGACATGGAGGCTCCATTGACCTCCTCGGTTCGGAGCGTTCGCGTCCTGGGATCGAACGGGTTCAGCACGTCCGAACCAGGGTTCTTGAGATCCGAATTGTTCGAGAGACGCCGGGGCACTGGTCCGCCGTCGGACTTCGGGTAGGTTATGACGTATCGGGTTCGTAAAAGGCGGGCTAACAAAACCTTGTCGCGACTGTATCCGGATGACAGGGTTATTGAACAGGTGGTGTACTCATGAAATCCACTGTGGTGGGAGAAATCCATACTCTGTCGGGGTTTTGCGAAGAGAAAAAGTTTTCCAGGGAAAAAATGCCTTGGTACTCCTTCTTTTTCTCTACTGCAGACCTGGACAGAAGAATATGTACAATCAACGCATTTCCATGATTAGTCGTCGTTGCGCATACTGACGATCGCGGAAAGACCCAGCTCAAGTCTTTCCTGTGAATAGTGAATCGGGTTCCCGGCGGGGGAAAAACCCCCGCCGGAATTCCTGAATCATGAGCAGCGGCTCCGCAGGTCGGAGCGGTTTATGTTGTTGAGTGGCAGGCATACATCGATGAATGTCACGCAGGACTGTTCAAAGTTCCGGTCTTGTCATGATTCTCCTGGACGGAGAATCGCGACAATATCAGAAATGATGCGTCCAGGCTTTGGCGCGACAGTATGTTATGAAATTCACTATACCAACGGGTGACCCTATGGTCGCAAACATCATCAAGCGAAAAACCCATCTTGTCCGATGGACGGGACCGTCCTGCCGTCACGTACGGTTATGGCTGGCTGTTGCCACGATGGTAACCCTCTCTGACGGCCTGAACGGTCAGAATCTGATCAACCACGGTAAAATTACCAATACCGGCACTCTTCGAGTGAAGAACCAGGCCGTCGGAATTACAGACTCGCTGAATGGCGTCTTTGAATTGTTTGGTGTGAACCAGGCAGTCCCGGCGACGCAATTCGCCAATCTGTCACTCACCGGATCAGGAAATTATAGTGCCGGAGGCAATGTCGCGGTCAACAACGTTTTGACAATCGTCCCGGCAGTTTCGCTGCAGGTTGCACCCGGTTTTTCGATCACTCTTGGATCGTCCACCGGGCAGTTGATCGAAAACGGGTACCTCTCTGGAACGGTCAGGAAGTCCGTCGACCTGAATGGTCCATCCCCGGACACCGCCTTCGGCGGGATAGGTGTATCCATTTCGTGGAACGGCGTGAATCCTGGAGTGACCTCCGCAACAAGGACCACCGGTTCGACAATTACCGTCGGGAGCAAACAGTCGATTCAACGATATTTTGATGTTCTACCGACGATTGCTTCGAATCTCAATGGCACACTGAGGTTTACGTATGCGAATTCCGAACTGGCCGGTGCCGACCCTTCCACACTGGAATTGTGGAGATCCCCTGACAATGGAGCGACGTGGCGACGTGAAAGAGTGAATCGGACTGGCAATACGCTCACGAAGAATGGAATAAGGTCATTCGGCCGCTGGACGGCTGCGGACGCGAATAACCTCCTTGGGCTTGCACAATACGAGTGGGAAGCCGACACAATGCGGATCCTCGCCGGCAACAGCCAAACCGGCCGCGTCAAACAACTTCTTGACACGGCATTCGTTGCGACGGTTTCCGATGTCTACGGTCAGCCGGTACAGGGGCAAACCGTGACGTTTTCGGTGACGCAAACGCCGCTGAATTCAGTTGGTGATTCTCTGACGGTGATCTCAGCCGTGTCGGATTCAACCGGAAGAGTCCGATCCGTACTGAAGCTCGGGAGCCTCAAAGGGGATTACTATGTTCAGGCGTCAGTCGCAGGTACGCCATCGGCAATTGCGACGTTTCACGCCGTGGCGCGATCGGCAGCTTCTATTCTCAATGTTGTCTCGCCTGCTATTGCCTCGGATTCTGTGAAGTCGCAGATTGGCCCATTGACCGTGAAGGCGACGGATTCCACAGGAACAGGCGTACAGGGAATCCAGATCAACTTCGCCGTGAGCAGCGCACCTGATACTGCCGGATCGTATCAATTGTCGAACATAACCTCGTCAACGGATACCTCCGGGTTAGCGTTTACCAGTCTCCGGATGGGAAGCAAATCCGGGAAATACATAATCACGGCGACATCTCCCGATGTCGACCCGCCGGTTACAAGACAGATTGTTGTGAATGCACTGCCCGGAACCATCGCGAACGTCAACTTCACCGGAGGTGGAAATGACTCCGTCACGGCCTTGAAGAGACTCTCTGTGCAGGTCCTTGATAGTTACCGGAATCCCCGCAGCGGAGACACAGTCCAGTTTGCGATCTCTGTCAAGCCAGCCGGATCGACCATCGACAGTCTCTTCGTTACTTCCGCCATTACCGATTCAGTTGGTAATGCCGCGACGACGTTCAGGGTGGGCCAGAAGAGTGGAAGCTATGCTGTCTCGGCTGTGCTCAAAAATCATCCTCAATTTGGCAATCTCTTTACCATCAATGCGCACAACCTGGCGCCATCCATCATGATCGCCGGGACACCATCCCTGTCTGATACGATTGGCGCAGTGATGCAGCCATTGAGAGTGACTGTGTCAGACAAATTCAATAATCCGGTTGGTGGTGCCAACGTTACGTTTGCTGTCGCCCAGAGGCCCGATTCAACGGCCGGAGGATCGGTCAGCACAAACACGGTCTCAACGGATTCGACGCTGGGTCAAGCTTCCACGGTCTTTACTGCAGGCGACAAAGTGGGCGTTTACGTGATTCACGCTGCGACCGGCGCCTTCGTACAAGACTTCACGATGCACGTTACCCAGGGAAGGCCCGCGCAGATGCTGGCGAAGGGTGTGAATCAGTCGAAGACGATCATGCAGCAAGCCGACTCTTCTTTCACCGTGATTCTCACTGACAGGAAAGCGAATCCGTGGCCGAACCTGCCAGTTCACTTCTCGATCATCCAGAAGCCGGCCGGGACAGTCGGAGATAGTCTGCTCCAGACCTCGACCTCCACGGATCAACTAGGCGCCACGTCCGCCAGATTGAAGCTTGGGAACAAGGTCGGGCTCTACGTTGTCTCGGCGACCTCAGACAGCCTTGCCGGTGTGACAAGGATCTTTACGGTGAACGCACTCAACAGTATCGCGGTTGCGCTCGACAGTGTCCGGGGCGAGTACCAGCGGAAACCGATTCTGAGCGTGCTCGATACGGCATTCGTCGTCACGGTTACGGACCAGGGAGGCAATCCGGTTCCCGGTGTCATCGTGAATTTCCTGGTCACCGGCAAGCCGCCCGGTGCAGCAGGAGACAGTCTGACGAGTACTGTCGACACGACTGGCGGCACAGGCGAGGCAATCACCTACCTGCGGCTTGGGACAAAGGTTGGGAGCTACATCGTCACCGCATCATCGCCGACACTTCCAACGATCACGCGGAGGTTCATCGCGAATGCGTCCAACGGCGCCGCAGTCGCGGTGGTGAAAATCGCAGGCGATCGACAATTCGCAATTCCGAACAGGCAGCTTGATTCCTCGTTTGTGGTGAACGTGCACGACCTCGGCAATAATCCGGTCCCCGGCGCAACTGTCCGGTTTGCCATCAGTCAGATTCCGACTCCTGCGACCATCGGCCAGACGCTCAGCGACTCAATTGCTGTAACCGATTCTCTCGGCAGGGCCTCCACGAGACTCACCATCGGAAGCGACGTTGGAGCCTATGTTGTGTCTGCGGCCGTGAACGGAATACCTGCTGTCACATTCAACACGACATCCTTCCTCCTCACCGGAGACGCAAACGTCGACGGTGCGGTGAATATTGCCGATCTGACATCGGTGATTGACCACATCCTTGGCAAACATCTCCTGACGGGCAGCGATTCTGCGGCCGCTGATGCGAACAATGACGGCGTCATCGACATCCGCGACGTCATTTTGGTGAGGAGCAGAATCTTGACGGGCAACTGGTCTCAGCGAGTGCCTGACAGTCTCTTTGCGTTGTCTCGCCCACCGCTGCGAGAACTGCCTGGCGACGTCGCTTCGGATACTGGGGCAAGCGCAGTTGTTGCGTTGAGCAGCAGCCTGGAGGCGACTGAAAACGGGATGCGATTGAATCTTTCCAGCAACCAGCCGGTGAAAGGCCTGCAGTACATCATCCGCATGAAGAATCCGCCGATGATCCAAAAACCGGATGTGGTCTACGAACGGTCTGCGATGATGACAATCCTGGTCTTCAGGACCGATTCCACGCTCCGGATCGTTGCGTACAACCTCGACAATACGCCAATCCAGCCCGGTGATGGACCCATATTCAGGCTGCCGATTGCAGCGTCGAAGATTGCTGATGTCGATACGGCACAATGCCAGCTGATCGTCAGCGAAGGC
>DATDNS010000515.1:0-4545 GCA_036518155.1 Bacteroidota bacterium | reverse complement strand
CGAAGAATTTGCTGATCTGATTGAAGACCTCCCGGCCGATCTCGGTCTTGACGACGAGAAATGCAAAAACAAACTGGAGGACGATTCCCACTGTCACGAGACGCCAGTTGATGTCCTTCCTGCTGGACGAGAAGATATACGCGAAGCCGGTGACGACAATGAGGCCGAGGATTCCACGGAGGAGCGAAAGGGCTTCCATAATGTTTCCAGATATTCGGATTGCAGTGAACGTGGGGATTCGATCGAACTGAATATAATGAAGTTTCTGTTCCAATCCATTTTCCGTCCTTTGCGTCTAATCGATGTCAACGTGCACTTCGGATTGGTTCGAACGCGTTCATCCCACAGGTTTTTTCATTCTGCAAACGTCGAACACGTGTCTTCCTGATTACGGCCAATGCTGGTCAATCCCGGTCGACGCGGAAAGTCTGTCCCAGCTTTGTGTCTGCTTCCTTCAGGCAGGTTCAATCGTTGGGTATCGTATTCCGGAATGTGATAAATGAATGAAGAGGCGCACACTCTCCCGTTGCTCCGGGCGCCGACAATACTCCTTGCCTTACCTTCCATCGTTTTGTATATTTCCTAAGGAAGAGCGTGTTTGAGCGCTTTCCTGAACTTCAATCCGATTACGCATCGTCGACCGACTTCGAACGCAGCATAACGGGCCCTTAGCTCAGTTGGTTAGAGCAGCAGACTCATAATCTGCGGGTCGCAGGTTCGAGCCCTGCAGGGCCCACGTGGGTCGCACAAGTCACGCCGAAATAGGTTCTGTTTCATTCACCGGGAGGAGCCCGGAACCGGCGGAAGATGGTCATCCTGCCGCGTACAACTCGCCAACGCGTTCCCGAAATCCCGTCACTTGCTCCTAAAAATGGGGTGTCCGCCCATTTGCCAGACGCCGAGCACCTTGACAGAGACGGTGAAAAAACGTATTATCGTATGATTCCATTGTTTCCGCCTGTTATCATTAGGGTATCTAATCGAGGGGTAATCTATGCCTGAGTATCGAATTGAGGGTGTCACGACAACGGGGAAACCTGTTGCCGGTGTCATTTCCGCCGATTCCAAGAAACTGGCGAAGCAAAAAGCGGATTTGATGGCCCACGAAAAGAAATTCAAAGTTACGAGTATTATCGAACGTGCCACCTTCATTTACCGCGTCCAGAAAGGTACTGACAAACCCATCGATGGAGAGCAAAAGGCTTTTACCAAAGATGAGGTTCGGGTTGCTCTCGAGAAGATGGGGTTTAAGGTCGCCTATGTTCGGAAGAAACTCTTCGGCAACAAGCAGAAACCTGCGCCTGCGGTCGACGTCATTTCCTTTGTCCGCGTCAGCGCTGACCTCATGAGGCAAAAGCTCGCGTTCAACGAGATCATGACGCTGCTCATCGAAGACATCCCGAACCCCACCCTCCGCGATGCTGTCAAAGAAATCAATGCCGAATTGAAACAGGGGAAAGACAGTGAAAAAGTCTTCATGAAACAGCAAATCGTGCTCGGGAAGTTTACGGCCAACATGCTTGGGCTTGCGTCAAAGAGCGGAAACATGACCGAGATCTACGATAGCACGGCAAAGTTCCTGGAACGGAATGCGGAGTTCAAGCGGAACGTCAAAAGCGCCCTCGTAACGCCTCTCGTAACACTCTTCGTCCTGTTCCTTGCGGTTCTGTTCTACGTTGCCTATATCTTCCCGGCGACGGCAGAAATGTTCGAAAAATTCAAGATCACGCTCCCCCCGATGACGGCCGCCACGCTGAAATTCAGCAGGTGGATGATGGCGAACATTTGGACGATCACGGCCTCATTTGCGATCCCGGCATTTGTTCTGGCCCGGTTCCTGGCCACGGAGCGGGGGAAGTTCATGCTGGATCAATACATGATCAAAGTGCCCGTCGTCGGCAACCTCCTGCATAAGACCGCCATCGAGATTTTTTGCCGCGTCTTCTATGCCCTCTACAGCGGTTCAGGCGAGAACATCGACGTTATCAGAATGTCGGCGGAAGCGTGCGGGAATAAATACATGGAGCACCAGATCAAGACCATCGCCGTTCCGCTCATGCTCGAACGAGGCAAAGGATTGACCGAAGCCTTTGAAGCGACGGGTGTGTTCACGAAGACCGCAATCTCGCGATTCAATTCCGGCGCTGAGACGGGAACCGTCAGGAACACCGCCATTCAGCTTGCGGATTACTATGAGAAAGAAACGACCTATCGGCTCAAGAATGCGATCGAGGTCATCCAGCTCGCGGTATCAATGGTGATCATGCTCGTGTTGACGGCTCTCACCATCGTATCGTCGGAGACCGCCACGGTGAAACCGAAAGCGCCTGGCAGCGGCTTCTTGTCGCCGTTCAACTTCTTCCATTTCTTCTAAGTCCGTGAGGAAAATTCTGCAATCTATCACCACGAGGAGAGAACGCAATGCCTGAACTCGATATTACCGACAAGATAGGCTATACGCTTCTCAAGAAGGGCATTATCGATTTCGAAACTCTCGAAAAATCCCTCAAGATGAAGGACTCCGAGGAGAACAAGAAAAACCGCAAGAATCTTGGCCAGATTCTGGTGTCCGAATTCGGCGCAGACCACGACGCAGTCTTCCGTGAAGTCGCCAATCTCTACGCGTTCCGCGAAGTCTATCTCAACGATGAAAAAATCGACGACGCACGCACTGCGTTCGTCAAGAAGTTCGTAGACGCATTGCCCGAAGCCCAGCGCGAGATGATGACGCAGGCGAAGATGCTCCCGTTCAAGTTCGACGAACGCCAGCCCGACAAACTGATCATCATTGCCGCAGATCCGACGGACAGGAACCTTCCGGTTGTTGCACGCAGCTTCAATGTGAAGAAATACGAAATTTGCTACGTGCGGCTGAAGGACCTCCAGAATCTCATGGAACGCGTCGCCCCCAAGCAGAATGAGTTCCTGAAACTGCTTGAAGAGGACAAAGTCTCGATCGATGAAGCGACCGCCGGAACCGAGGACGAGGTTGTTGACGAAGAAGCGCTCGAAGCCGAAATCAACAAGAGCGCACTCGTGAACCTGTTCGAAGGGGCATTGGTTGAAGCTGTCCGCAGGGGAGTGAGCGACATCCACGTTGTTGCAGCAGAAGGGAACAAAACCAATTTTCTTTTCCGCGTAGACGGAGATCTCCAGGTGTGGCACACGCAGGAAAACACGATACCCGAAGCCGTGATGGCCGTTGTGAAAGACCGAACGAAGAACGTGGATCGCTTCGAGCGGGAAATGTCACAGGACGGTTTTATCCAGCGCGTCATCGACGGACATCAGCTCCGATTCCGCGTGTCGATCATGCCGATCGTGACGACGGAATTCAAGCACAAGTTTGAAAGCGTGGTCATCCGAGTTCTCGACGACCGAAAAGTAATTACGGATCTTGAAAAACTCGGTCTCCAGGGGCCCGCCCGCGGATTCTTCTACAAAGCGATCCAAAAGCCGCAGGGAATCATTATTCTTACAGGACCTACGGGATCCGGCAAGTCCACCACGCTCATTGCCGCACTCTACCAGGTCATCGATCCGACGGTTAACGTTCTCACGATTGAAGAACCGGTCGAATACATCATCAAAGGGGCGAGACAGCTGAAAATCGGCCCAAAAATGTCCTTCGAACAGTCAATCAGAGGTATCCTGCGCCACGACCCTGACATCGTTCTCGTCGGTGAAATGCGCGATAAAGTAACGGCGGAAACTGCCGTCAAGATGGCAAATACGGGCCACCTTGTGTTTTCGACCCTGCACACCAACGATGCCCCAAGTGCTATTGCACGTCTCTACAAGATGGGTATTGAACCATTCCTGCTGGCCTACGCGATCAACGTTATCGTTGCACAGCGTCTTATCAGAACCCTCTGTAAAATCTGCAAGCAGCCGATTGACAATTCGGACAAAGGGGATCTGTTAAAATTCGGATTCACTGAGGAGGATTTGGCACATCACACGTTTTATAAGCCTGTCGGGTGCGACAAGTGCAGCGGAGGTTGGAAAGGAAGAGCAGCAATTCACGAAGCGCTGTATTTCACCAAAGCGATCAAAGATATTGTGCTGAATGCGGGCGAAAAAGTGGACGAAAATGCCATTCGCGAGCAGGCATCCAAGGACGGCATGTGGACTTTGCGACGTTCCGGCATGGAACGAATGAAAGAAGGGACCACGTCCATAGAAGAGATCATAGCCACGACAACCGAGGAAGAATAGCATTTCCGGCCTCGGGACGGACATCGGATTTCCCCATTGATCGCAGATTGGCCATCACGGTAAGGATCAATTCACCCCAAAATTCATGGTTTTTTGCACGAATTCGGCAATTGTGTGGATATTTAAGTCAAAGTAGCTCACCGGCATAATCCATTCTGAGATTCAGATCGAAGGTCGTACAAGCAAGGTGACTTTCCTTATCTATCGGCGGACGTAATATCAACGTTATGAGCAGTGTGGTGGAAGGGTTGCTTTAAGAGATTTGCTTTTTCGTTTGAAGTTTATTAATATCAACCTAATTCTTCCGCTGCTCAGTGTAGTTTTTAC
>DATDNS010000514.1:0-3734 GCA_036518155.1 Bacteroidota bacterium | reverse complement strand
TTGAACCGACCGCACAATCATGTCCCAGTCCATCGGCTTGATGGTGCGCGGATCGATCAGCTCGGCGTGGACACCCATCGTCTCGAGTTCCGTCACTGCTTTGATTGCGACGTGCTGAAGGACCTTCGACCACGACACAATCGTCACGTCCGAACCTTCTTTGACGACCTCGCCTACACCGAACGGGATCGTGTATTCTCCTTCCGGGATTTCGGCCTTGTCGCCGTACATCACTTCACTTTCGATAAAGATCGTCGGGTTGTTGTCACGAATTGCGGTCTTCAACAGGCCCTTTGCATCCTTCGGATTCGAAGGCATGACAACTTTGAGACCCGGAATGTGAGCGTAGATGGATTCGAGGGCCTGCGAATGCGTTGCAGCGAGATTGTGAGCGGCTCCTCCGGGTCCCCGGAAGACGATCGGGACGTTGAAATGACCGCCGGACATTGAGAGCATCTTGGCCGCGTTGTTGACGAGCTGGTCGTATGCGACGAGCGAGAAATTCCACGTCATAAATTCAACGATCGGTCTGAGTCCTGCCATGGCCGCACCGATACCGATCCCTGCAAACCCTGCTTCCGCAATCGGCGTGTCGATGATGCGCCGCGCGCCCCATTTGTTATACAATCCCTGGCTGACTTTATAGGCACCGTTGTAAAGAGCGACTTCCTCGCCCATCAGGAAGACGTTTTCATCCCTCTGCATTTCTTCATCCATCGCCTGGTTGAGGGCTTCGCGATAACTTACGACTGGCATGCCTGGTTCTCCCGTTTACGACCTATAGACATCGTTGTACAGCTCTTCAACCGGCGGATCGGTGCTCTTCTCCGAAAACTCCACGGCTCCCTCGACAATACTCTTTACCCGTTTCTCCGCTTCTTCGATATGCTCGTCCGTCATCACGTTTTCCTGCTTGAGCAAGTCTGCAAAGACGAGCAGGGGGTCGAGCTTCTTTTCCTCTTCGACTTCCGCCTTTGTACGGTAATGTCCTGCGATGGGGTCGGACATTGAATGGCCGCGGTATCTGTAAGTCCGGATTTCGAGAAGGGTGGGTTCGTAGGTCTGTCTTGCGTGTTCAACGGCGGCTTTTACGGTTTTATAGACATCGAGCACATCCATACCGTCTGCGACGGCGTTGCGCATGTCGTAGGCAAGGGCTTTCTTGTACAACTCTTCGACTGCGGAGGATCGGCTTACGGCGGTCCCCATGCTGTACTTGTTGTTTTCGATGATATAGATGACGGGCAATTTCCAGAGGGCAGCAAGGTTCAAGGCCTCGTGGAACTCGCCGATATTCGTTGCGCCGTCGCCCATAAAGCACAGGCAGACTCTTTTTTCATTCCGATATTTGATTGCGAACGCGACTCCGGCTGCTAATGGCAGGTGAGCACCGACAATCGCATGACCACCCAGGAAGTTTTTTTCGTGGTCGAAGAAGTGCATCGAGCCCCCTTTGCCCTTGGTAATCCCGGTTCGCTTGCCGAGCAATTCGGCCATGCATTTGTTGGGATCGAGTCCTTTCGCAAGGGCCAGCCCGTGGTCCCGGTAGGCAGTAATGACATAGTCATCCGGATTGATGGCACCAACGGATCCGGTAGCGACTGCCTCTTGGCCGTTGTAAAGGTGGCAGAATCCGCCAATTTTTCCCATTCCATACAGTTGAGCAGCCTTCTCCTCGAAGCGGCGAACGAGCAACATTTCGTCATACCACTGAATGAGCTTCTCTCTGGGAATTCCCAGAGTCTTCTTTTCGCGTGATGGGCCGCTCAAAATCGTCGCAGTTTTGCTCATTTTTCCACACTCTTTCCAGCTTTTGACATCAGTATAGATGACGACTTTCCGTGAAACCGCTTCCAATATACGAAGAAGTTGAAAAAAAGCAAAAATGAGAAAACCGATTTAGTCGTTTAGGCACTCGGTCATCAACAGAAGTCAATCGCAGGTATTCGATGACCGAAATGATTTAACATCCCAGGTTGACGAAAAACGTTGGAAGGACTTCAAGGAGCCTGCACGGTCTCTGTCGCGCGCTGTTTGTTCCCACGACCGAAGGGTAAGTCACGTAATTGACTCCAACAAGCCTTTTGTTTAATTTTGCCGGAGAACAACCTCTGGAATCCCCCGCTTCAATCACCTGCAATCTGAGGAGATGCGTCATGGTCCTCGTCTCCGAACTCAAAGAAGGTTCTGCAATTCAATTCGAAGGGAAACAATACAAGATCCTTGAAATCGTGCGTCACGCCGGAAGCGGACAAATGCACGGGTTCGTAGAACTGAAGATGAAGGACCTCCGGTTTGGGCACGTGGCTGATAAACGGTTCAAGCAGACCGATAGAGTGGCGACCGTGGATCTTGTCAGGCGTCCGATGGAATACCTGTACCACGATACCGATAATTACGTTTTCATGGACCCCGATTCTTACGAGCAATTCCCGGTTCCGAACTCATCGGTCGGTGACACGGCAAAGTTCCTCAAAGAGGGATCGATCATGACGGTTGAGCTCATCGATGAGGAACCCATTGGTGTTCAGTTCCCAAAAGTCGTCGAACTCAAAGTGAGGGTGACCGGTCCGGGTGTCAGAGATGGTCAGGACAATACCATGAAATCGGCTACTCTTGAAAATGACACTGAGATTCTGGTTCCACAATTTATCGAGACTGGTGATGTAATCCGTGTGGATACTGAGAAGGTCAAGTATGTGGACCGTGTCAGCATCAAAAAGAGCTGATTCAGTATTTTCAAAAGTGAGGGCGCCATGCCGACCTACGAATACATTTGCAGAGACTGCAAGAAGACATTCATTCTCATTTCCACAATGGCGGAACACGAGAAGGGTTCAAAACCCGTTTGCCAGCATTGCGGCAGCAAAAATGTGGAACAGAATTACTCGTCCGTCACTGTGATCACGTCCAGGAAGAGTTAATCGGGTACCAATCCGCGATCATTTTTGGATTTCCTTGCCTCCGCAGGGGAGCCGACTTGCCACAATTGGGAAGATGGGGAGAGGGGACGACGGCGTCGGACATCGTCTGCGTGATATCCCACATGAGCATTACTCCCCGAGTTGCCCGGTTCCGTTGTGCGATGATTCCACTCCACTGCCGCGCCGATTGGTTCAGTGAATTGAATTCCGGGCGCAGGTTATTGACCTTTAATCAAATAAAACCTAAATAACCACAACTGACCGGACCGACGACGGGCGGAATAGATCTCTGTGACTCCCGTTCGTGCTGATGAGTCTTGAGAATCCGGACCCGGCCATAGGATCGCATCGCGTTGGCGTCCGTCACATCCGTCGAATCGAGATCGTCGCTGCATCGCTTGCCGAATTGCTTTACCTGCTCGCACCAGAGAGGAAGGACCTGATCCATGCACCTTCAACTTGTCGACTGGCTCATCGTTGTCGGAACCCTCATTGTCTGTTTCGGCCCGGCACTCTTCTTTGGCCGGCGGGCAGGCAAAAACACTTCGGAATTCTTTGTCTCCGGCCGCGCCGTTCCGTGGTGGCTGGCCGGATTGTCGATGGTCGCCACGACATTCAGCAGTGACACGCCGAACCTCGTCACGGATATTGTGCGGCGCAACGGCGTCGCTGGCAACTGGGTCTGGTGGGCGTTTACTCTCACCGGAGTCGCCACGGTATTCTTCTACGCCCGGTTATGGCGAAGGTCGGGGGTTATGACGGACCTGGAGTTCTATGAAATCCGTTACTCGGGTAAAGCAGCAAGTTTTG
>DATDNS010000513.1:0-5077 GCA_036518155.1 Bacteroidota bacterium | reverse complement strand
TTTTCTTCATGGCGTCGACGATCTGCATCGGGACCCAAAAGGCGCCGAACACCGCATCGTCGTTCTTCTTTCCGCCGTGATAGTCCGATCCCCCGCTTTCAAGAAGAAAATACTGACTCACAACGCCCCGATAGTGCTCCTGTCGTGCCTCGTTGTGGGAAGGGTGGACAACCTCGATACCGTCGAGTCCGGACTTGATCAGCTGCGCAAGTTCGAGTTCCGAAGTGTATTTGCCCGGATGAGCAAGAAAGGACAGACCCCCGGACGATGCAATCAGCCTGATGGCCTCTTCCGGACTGAGTTGAAACTTCTTCTCATAGGCAGGTCCCCCGACCCCGATGTACTTTGCGAACGCTTCGTGATACGAATCTATGAACCCTTCATCCATCAGCACGCTGGCGATATGGGGCCGGCCGAGGGAACCCACGCCGGCCTGTTCCTGAACGGATTCAAACTTAATGGGAATATTGATCTTGTTCAGTTTCTCAACAATCCGTTCGGCCCGCTTGACCCTTTCATACCGGAAAAAGCTCAAATAGTCGAGAAGGTTCTGATTCTTGCAGTCGATGAAATACGCAAGGATGTGGACATCCTTTTCGCCCATCGCGGCGCTCAGTTCAAGACCGGGAATGACTTCGACGCCGACACTTTTTCCGTATTCGACGGCCTCATCGAGAGCGCCGATATTGTCGTGGTCGGTGATGGAAATCGTGAGAATTCCTGCAGCACGCGCCTTATCCACGAGCTCGCGTGGCGCTAGGGCACCGTCCGAATACGCGGTGTGTAAATGGAGGTCTGCACGAATAGTATTGGAAGGGGGCGTGCCTTTCCTTTGCTCCGACTCCGCCATCTCAGGCATCACAATCTTCAATTCCTCGTTAGCGGTGAATCCTCTGCAACGTCGATCTCCTCAACACGGTACTCCACTCCCCGCACTATAAGTGCGTCTTACGGAATGCTTCGTAGTCGTTAATGGTCAGTCTGTTCCCCTTCAACTGAATGGATCCGTCGCGCACAAACTGATGCAGCATGCGGGACACCGTTTCGCGCGATGTTCCCGCCATATTCGCAAGGTCCTGCTGGAGAGGCAGATCATCGATCTCAACTTTTCCCTTGCGGAACACTCCGATATCGTCCGACAGAATCAGCAACACGTTTGCCACCCGTCCCGCGGCATCCTTCAGTGACAGGCTTTTGATCTGCATGTCGGCCTTCCTCAGTCTCATCGCCATCTCGGCGAGCAACGCAATGGCGATGGCCGGGAACTGGTGAAGCGACTCAAGAAAATCCCTGCGGTGGATCATGAACAGCTCCGCTTTCGCGACTGCAACAACGCTCGCGGAACGCGCAAGGCCGTCGAGGAGCGACATTTCCCCGAAGAACTCACCGGGCCCGAACATGGACAGAATGACTTCCCGTCCTTCCTCGTCCGTCCTGACAACCTTGACTTTCCCCGAAATAATGACAAAGAGCGCCGCACCGCTTTCCTTTTCAAGGACAACGATGTTTCCTTTCTTGTACTTCTGCCGCGTGCCTAATTTTGCAATTCTATCCAACTCTTTGTCTTCCAAATCGGCAAAGATAGGCACGTTGCGAAGGAAATTGTGCTCGTCTGCTGACATTTTCGCAGTGGATGAACGTGAGGAGACTGTCCGAACGGTCGTGACCGACAAACTTGCCGGTAAATATATCCTCTGCAGCCCTCAAATGCAAGATAATTATCAAATGAGGAGGGTAAGCCCGCCACTTTTCAGAAGATATTCCCAAAAATGATTCACTTACTCGGAGAGAAGAAGATAGGTGAGATACCCGAAGCTGATCTCGCTGATAAAGAGCGTGACACCTGCCCACTTGTCGAGACGCCGTGTCGTTGACAAGTACTGCGGATCCCCCGTGGCGATGTAGTTGTCGAATTCGTTATCCGAGTGCGTTTTGAGATATGCCGAGAGCGCGCCGGACAGGATCATGGTTGCGCCGGCAGCGTAGGATTTCCAGACTCTGGAATTCTCCTCCTCCCCATTGTTGAGGAACAGCCCGGGATTCTTCTCCGCCTGTTCCGGCACACGCGTGAATATTCCGTACCTGGCCGCCGTGGTGAATTCGATGGTGCGATGGATTTCAGCGCCTGACGCTATGTCCAGCGTGTCACGTTCAGAAACGGAATTCCAAAGATTCGCCGAAGGATAGAAAATGGTCAACACGTGCTTCCCCGCAGACAACGGCAGCCGGTCCAGTGGAGTTTTTCCGAGGAGCACACCCTTTTCGTAAACCTCGCCCCCTGCCGGGTTACTTTGGAGCGTGAGCCAGCCCGAATCGGCCAACACGCCCTGCGTGTCGGCTGTCGCCGGCGACCTGGCCGAATCCGATGACGCCTGGGCGGAAGCTTCGGACGCGAGGAGGAGAATGATCAACAGACGGCAGACGGTCATCACGTTATTCCGCCTCCTTGAACGCTGTCACGTAACTGTCCTCGGATGTCACGAAGAGCATGCCATTCCATTCGACGGGGGATACTCTGATTCTACCGTCCGTTTCATACTGCCAAACCTGTGCGCCGGTTGCGATGTTGAGTGCATACAGGTTCTTGTCAAGGCACCCGACATAGAGAAAGTCCCCCGTCACGAGCGGGGCGGAATTAATGACGCTCTTCGCGCCAAATTTCCATACGACCTTCCCGTCTGCAATATCGAGGGCGTAGCAATAGCCGTCCGCCGTCCCGAAGAAGACGCAGTTGCCATTCGATGACGCACTGCCGAAAATCCGTGCGTGCGCATCGAACTTCCAGCGCAGGCTGCCGTTCGAGGCATCGAGACAATAGATGTTGCCGTCCAGCGAACCAACGATCACGCGGCCTTGTGTGATGATCGGCGACGCAAAAACGCTCCGTCCGGTTTGAAACTTCCAGCGCCTGGTTCCGTCCGCGCGCTTCACGGCATAAATACAGCCGTCGTCGCACCCAAAGACAACGACGTCACCGTCCGTGGCAGGCGACGACCGGATGGGCTCCCGGAGTTCCTCCGGCGCCGTTTCGAACTTCCACAGATCATTGCCCCCGGAAGCGTTGAGACAGTAGAGGACCCCGTTCAGCGTTGTCACATACAGAGACCGCTCATACTTCAGGAGCGAAGATTCCGAGGGTCCCAGTTTCGTCATCCAGTTCTTCGCGCCGTTGACGAGAGAAATCGATTCCGCCGTCTCATTCTCCGTGGAGATCGGAATGCACACATCGGTTCCATTCCACACCGGGGTTCCTGTGACCGCCCCATCCAGGGTCAGATACCCGATCCTTTTCCCGGTGACGATGTTGACTGCGTGCAGCTCGCCTTTCAGCGTTGCCACGAGAAGAATATTGTCGCGAACCAGCGGCGTCGCGGTGATTCCCGCCCCGGCGTCATATTGCCAGAGCAGCTTCAGGGGTGGTTTCAGCGAGGAACCTGTTTGATTGATGCGCGACGGCGAACCTCCAAACATCAGCCAGTCCGCGGCGTTTCCTTTGATCGCGCGTTCGATCTGCAGACCTTCGCACCCGCAAAAGATTCCCGCAGCGACCAGCGCAGCGCCGTATCGAGAGAATTTGTTCTTCAAGACATTGACGTCTGTAGAATGAACGTGAGCAGTACAGTTCCCGTGAAAAAACATCCGAGCATTCTTGTTCCTCCGGAAGTCATGCCATTAGAAATCCCATCCAAAAAAGAACTGGTAGAAGAGTCCCTTCTGGAGTGTCCCAAAATTGTTTTCGATGCGTTTGCCGATGTCATACCGCAGGACGAGAACGCCGCCAAGGTTCCAGCGGAAACCAAACCCGAAATCTCCGAGCGTACTGTTGTACTGGTCGTCCCACGCGCCGCCGAAATCTGCGAACACCGCCGAGCGTATCGACCCCAGGGAAAGACCACCAAACGGAAAGCGGATGCCGAGCTGGTCGATCAGCGGGAACCGGAGCTCCTCACTGACGATCCAAATCTTCTTTCCCCGGATCGACCAGAGGTCCCATCCGCGGAGGTCCCAGCTCCCTCCCATGAAGAACCGGCGCGCTTCCTTCCCGTCGTTGTACCAGAGATTGATCCGCGACGCAAGGGCGCTCCGCGTCGAAAGGCGGAGGTAGTTGCGGTAGTCGGCGATCACCGTGTAGTAATCGACGTTCGAGTAGAGGACGTCCGTCGTGTAGGCAAGCTCGAGCTTCATCCTGTTACCGTCCAAAGGCCCGCTCGGTCCCCAGAGTGAATTATCCCACACGTACGATATCGAGTTCGACATCAGGACGGCTTTCCGGGGAAGCAACGACGTATAATTATCCTTATCGGAATTCGTCACCGTCACCCCCGCCTCGATTCTTCTGAATTTTGAGAGGGGATAGCTCAGGACGTAGTAGCCCCCGAACGCCTGCTCATAATAGAACAGGTCGGGGTCCGTCAGGTCATAGCGGTTACCCGCAAAACGAAAAATCCCGTAGGCGCTGTTGACCCGCTGACCGAACGAGTAGCGGGAGATCGCGAAATTGAAACTGTCGAGGAGTTCGTCGCGTGTCTGCGCCGTGTTGAAAATCAAAAAGTCGTACTCGTCGTTGCCGAGGATGTCGCTCATTGCAAGGGCAGCGCCGCCCGTGGTGCCGAACACCGGGTCCGTCGATACGACGCTTTGGGCGATATCGAGCGAGTATTGCCTTGTATACGGGCGTGTCCCCATGACGTCGCTCGAGTGAATCTCTTTCGGCACCCACTGGCTCCCCCGGTCTGCGTAGTTGAACGTCGCGGTCCTCGTCGAAGAATCATAGACTGCGACGACGTCGTCAATTTTCTTGATCTGGAAACTGTAGTTCTCGAATGCCGTGAAGATCATCTGGTGGTTCTCGCCCCACGTCGGGTCGAAAGCCGCAGTGACGAAATCCGTAACCTGCCGGATTGAACGGGTGCCGGCACCCGGCAATTCCCGGCTCATGTTCATCATCCAGACGTTTTGCGAAATCCCCTCGTCGGACGTGAACGCCAGCCACGCCCCATCCGGCGACCAGGATGGCGAGCCGTAGCTTTCATTGCCGAGCGTCAGATACTCGATGGCGCCTCCGTCGAGCCTGTAT
>DATDNS010000512.1:0-3212 GCA_036518155.1 Bacteroidota bacterium | reverse complement strand
CGGGAAGCGTGAGGAGCTTCTTTTGGATGAGTGCCTCTTCGGTCGCACAGCAGAGACCGCCCACATAAAAACGGTCTTCCCGCGGCGTGCGCTGGTCCGTGGTATTCACTCAGTATAGTGGCGGATCGCCACCCTCACAAGGTCTTCAATGTGTTCGTCGTTAAGAGTATAGAACACGAGCTTTCCTTCTTTTCGCTGTTTTACGAGTCGCAGACTCCGCAGGATCCGCAGTTGGTGCGACACGGCCGATTCGCTCACGGAGAGCACCTGCGCGAGGTCGAAGACACACAATTCTTCGTTTGTCAGAGCCACGACAATCTTGAGGCGCGTCGGGTCACCGAGAATCTTGAACGTTTCGCTGAGACGGCCGAGAGTGTCGACGTCCGCAATTGCTTTGAGGGCGGCCTGAATGCTGGTTCGATGATTATGGGCGAGTGATTCTTTCATAGGAACGATTGAGCATTTGTTCAACCGTTAATCTAAAAGAATTTGCCGGGAAATCAAGTAGCTCGGAAAAGGGTCAGGAGGAAGCTGAGATGTCCTGCTCGAGTTTGCTGATGATTGCGGAACGAACCGTCCGGATATCCATTGTCTGGCCGGTCCAGATTCTGAACGCTTCCGCCCCCTGTTGGAGAAACATTTCAACGCCCCCGACTGCACGGGCGCCGTCTTCGGAGGCCTGCCGGAGAAGTTGTGTTGTCATCGGACGGTAAATCAAGTCGATAACAATCTGCCCGCTGTGGAACTTGGGATTCTCAATGGGCACTGCGTGCGTTTCCGGGAACATGCCCACGGGAGTGGCATTGATGATGACATCGAATGACTGCAGGATTCGGGGAAGGGAAGGGTCACCCATACTCAACGTCGAGAGCTTTGACTGGTTGATGCTCCGAAAATGATCTGTGAATTCGGTTGCCCGTGCCGCAGTCCGGGAGACAACGGCAATCTGGTTCGTCCGGATGTGCTTGAGGAGTACATACACCACTGCCCGCGCAGCGCCCCCCGCACCGAGAACCATGAACTTTGCGCCTTCGACGGAGGACCGAAGTGGTTCGAGCAAGTGCATAAATCCGCGGGCATCGGTATTGAATCCTGCGAGTTTTCCGTTCTCGAACCGAACGGTATTGACCGCGCCGATAATCCCGGCCTCCTCGGCCACCTCATCGAGGAGGGGGATAATAGTTTCCTTGTGAGGGATCGTCACGTTGAGGCCGCCAAAATCGAGTGAGAGGAACCCCTGCAGTGCTTCGTTGAGGGATTGAGGCTCGATATCATAGGCCTGCATGCTGGCGTGGATTCCGAGCGATTCAAAATTTGCATTGTGCATCAGCGGAGAGAGCGACTGTGCGATAGGATGCCCGATGATGCCGTAAAGCCTGAGGCCGCTCGATTGCATCACGGTGCCGGATGAGGAAGAATGGACAGAGAAGAAACGGAAGTGGCGACGCAGCGCACTACTTGCTTTTGAAGAGTCTGAAGAAAAATCGGAACGCTCCTGTCTCGGGATAGTCTTTTTCGAACTCTTTCTTGAGGTCGGGATCGAACTGGAAGGCCGCCTCGAAGGCATCCTTTGCCCCCCTGGTATCATTGAGTTCCAGGAGGATCCTGCCCCGGCAATAGTGTGAAGGGCCAAAATTCGGCAGGAGAGAGATGCTTTCGTTGATCGATTTGAGCCCCTCGTCAAAGCGATTGAGTTCACGCAGGGTGTCCCCAAGATCATACCACGCCTCGGCGTTCTTCGGGTCGAGCTTGACAACCATCCGGTAGCTCGAAACACTCTCCTGAAAGCCTCCAAGGTTGTATTCGGCATCGGCTTTGGCGTACCAGAGTTCGGGATAGTCTTTGCAGAGCGCGAGAGCACGCTTGTAGTCGTTCAAAGCCTTCTTGGTCTGGTTGAGAGCGTCATAGCAGCATCCGCGACCGAAATATGATTCGTAGTGCGCCTTGTCACGCTTGATCGCCTGGGTGAAGTACCCGATCGCCTTTTCATTCTCGCCCAGTTCCTCGTAGGCATTGCCGAGGTTATGCAGCGCGGGAACGTCGTCCGGGTCGTACTTGAGAGTCGTCTTGTAGCATTTAATCGCGTCCGGGACGCGTCCGAGATTGGCGTACGCATTCCCCATGTTGTACCAGGCGGAAGGGAAGTCCTCTTTGATCGCCAGCGCCATTTCGTAGCTGTCAATGGACTTGGTATAATCCCCCATCCGGTTCAGAACGATTCCTTTGTTATACCACGCGTTGTAGTTGTACGGATCGCGGTCGAGATGTTCCTTGTAACAACGTATGGAATCTTCAAGCTTGTCCAGGAAATCGTAACAATATCCCAACTCATACCACGCGTCACGATGTTCCGCGTTTTCGGTCAGGATATGCTTGAACACGACAACAGCTTGTTCAAAGTTCTCCTGCTTTTCCAGCGTAACGGCCTTGTGGAAGAGTGCATCTTCATTCGACGGGTCGAGCCGAAGCGCCTCCTCAAAGGACTCCATCGATTCTTCCACTTTGTTCAGATTGTCGAGCGTGATACCTCGATTGATGAAGATTTCCGGGTCGGTGGGGTTGTAACTAATGGCTTTTTCGAAGCACGCAAGCGCCTCTTCGTATTTGGAGAGGTTATTGAGAATCATCCCCTTCCTTTGCCAGGCGTCCGAATTGTAGGGTTCAAATGAGATGAGACGATCAGCGTAGTAAAGCGCCTCTTCAAATTTCTCGTGCTCATAGTAGAACTGAATGATTTCTTCGAGAGCTTCCGGGTTGTTGATGTCCCTTGCGCCGCTTTTGAGCGAATCCCTGAACCGCTGCACCTCATCATCCGACCTGTCGTTCGGTAGAGGCGGTACATCATCATCGTCGAATCGATCGTAGTTTGCCATACTTGAGCCGAAGGAGGGTTCTCTGAACAGACGCAGCACCTTCTCACGTCAATTAAGCCAAAAATGGAATTGAAGTCAAGTTATGCCTGAATCATGACAGGTAAGTTGGTTGCACGGTTGAGGCTGCGGATGTTTCAGATTGATTTTAGCGCACTCATGGCGTATATTCAATATTCACAGATGCCGCAGATGCTCACAGAGAAGCTTCGATTGGTCCAAAACCGTATTGCGGCAGCGTGTGAGCGGTCCGGCCGGGCACCGGGTGAGGTTCTTCTTGTCGCAGTGACAAAGACCTTCGGTGTCGATGTCATCCGTTCGGCGTACGAAGCCGGACAAATG
>DATDNS010000511.1:0-2104 GCA_036518155.1 Bacteroidota bacterium | reverse complement strand
ATCTGATCGTTGCCCGGTCGAGGCAGGGAGGAGAAGTGAAGCTCGCCGACGTCGCAGAAGTTGAAGACGGTATCCAGGAATACAAATCGATCAGCAGAATCAACGGTCGAAACTCCGTCGGCATGAATGTCCTCAAGCAGTCCGACGCCAACGCTGTCGAAGTGAGCAAGGTTGTCCGCGCAGAGATCCAGCAGCTCGAGTCTCAATACCATCGTGCGGGGCTCAAATTCGAGATTGCCTCGGATGGGTCGGAGTTCACCATCGAGGCGGCAAATGCTGTCAAAGAAGATTTGCTCATGGCCATTCTCCTCGTCGCCGCGGTCATGTTCTTGTTCCTGCACGATATCCGCAATTCCATCATTGTCCTGATTTCGATTCCGGCATCGCTCATCGCATCGGTGCTTGCCATGTGGGCGTTCGATTTTTCGCTCAACCTCATGACACTCCTCGCCCTTTCGTTGGTGATCGGAATCCTGGTCGACGACTCCATCGTCGTCCTCGAAAACATCCATCACCATCTCGAGAACGGGGAAAACAGTTTTGGTGCGGCGGTCAAGGGGCGCAACGAAATCGGCTTTGCCGCGCTTTCCATTACGCTCGTCGACGTTGTTGTGTTCGTTCCCTTGTCACTGGTGGCGGGCCTGGTCGGCGACATCATGCGGGAATTCGCGATTGTCATCGTCATCTCGACGCTCATGAGTCTCTTCGTTTCATTCACGCTCACCCCCATGCTCGCCTCACGGTTTTCCAAAGTGCAGCACGCGGCGGACACCACGCTTGCCGGGCGTCTTTCTCTCTGGTTCGAGAAGGCCTTCGGGAGAATGACGGAACGGTACATTCGCATACTTCAGTACAGCCTCGGGAACTCGGGCAAGGTCCTCCTCGGAATGACCCTGCTGTTGATCGCTTCCTTTCTGCTCCCGGCACTCGGCCTCATCGGTTCGGAATTCATGAAACAATCGGACCAGGGCCAGTTTATCGTGAAGCTCGAGGTCCCCCCCGGATCCACACTGGAGAACACGAACGTTGTCACCCGGCAGGTCGAAGCGATTATCGGATCGTTCCCCGAGGTGAAAAAGGTTTTCACGAGCGTGGGAGTCGGCTCTGAAGGAATCAATGCCGTGAACAAGAGTGAACTGATGGTAACGCTTGTCGACCGCAAACAACGCACTCGGTCAACGGGCGACATTGCGAACGACATCAAGAAGAGAACCCGGCTGATCCCGGGTACCAAAGTGTATATCGACGAGATTTCCATTACCGGCCAGGCGGGCGGCGCTCCGATTTGGATGTTTGTCACAGGCAGCAACCCCGATTCGCTGGAAGCAACCGGAAGGATGATCACCGACGCCCTGAGAAAGACGCCGACAGTCATTGAGGTCAATACGTCGACGGAAATGGGAAATCCGGAGACCCGGATTGACGTTGACAGGCAAAAAATGTCGACGTTCGGGTTGACGGTGTATGACGTCGGATCCACGCTCAGGGTGGCGCTCACGGGAGATGATGAATCGATGTTCCGTGAAGGCCAGTCTGAGTATCCGATCAGGGTTGCCCTGGACAAATTCGACAGGTCGAACCCCGACGACATTGCCCGGCTCCCGTTCACCACGCCGATGGGGCGGCAGGTGGAGCTTCAGCAGTTTGCAGAGATCGTCCAGGCAAGCGGCCCGACAAAACTCGAGCGCAAGAACCGGAACGCATCGTTGAGCATCCACGCCTATACTGACAACACGATGCCGATCGGGACAGTCGTCCAGGAATACTCCAAAATCGAGGGGGATCGGAAGGCCGGAGGGACAACCGTTGGGTTTGAGGGACAGGAAAAGGACCGTGCCGACAGTTTTGGCCAACTCGGTCTCGCCTTGCTTGCAAGCATCCTCTTCGTGTATTTCATCATGGTCGGGTTGTATGATTCGTTCATCTATCCATTCGTCGTGATGTTTGCCGTTCCGCTGGCGGTGATCGGGGCGCTGATCATGCTCGCGTTGACGGGGAACGCGTTGAGTATTTTCTCGATTCTCGGCATCATTATGATGATCGGATTGGTGACAAAGAACGCCATCCTGCTCGTGGACAGGACAAACGACAACAGGGAACGGGG
>DATDNS010000510.1:0-5178 GCA_036518155.1 Bacteroidota bacterium | reverse complement strand
CGGCGAGTTTTTGCACCCGCAAGGTCAAACCCGGTTTTCCGTTGATCCGGATAATTTCAGTCTCGTCCTGGTAACTGTCCTCCACCGTGCCGACATCTTTGATCCGGATCGGCACACCGTTGACCACTTTGACGACGATGTCCTCCATCGGTTTGACGACGCTGAATCTGCTCTCGGTTTTCAGTGTGTAGTCAAATTGGCCGGCCTTGATGTCACCCGATGGAATAATAATATTCGAATTCGCCACGGCGTTGAGGACCGCGGCAATTGGCAAGTGCATCGCCTGGATCCGGTTCCTGTCGAGCGTCACATGGATCTCACGGATCCGCCCGCCGAGTACTTGCGCGGAGGCAACGCCGTCGATGTGCTCGATCTGCGGTTCGATGACATTGAACGCCAAATCGTACAAATCCCGTTCGTCCATGTCCCCCGACACGGCGATATTGCAGACCGGCAGACTGTTGAGGTCGAAACGCAGGACCTGCGGCTGCTGCACTCCGTCTGGCAGGAGGTTGAGCACCCTGTTGACACGTTGAACGACATCGACGAGACCCACGTCGAGGTTCGCGTCCCAGTTGAAGTTGATGCGAACCTGGGAGATCCCTTCCTTCGTTGATGACTGAACGTAATTCACATCGTTGACGGAGCTTACCCCGCGTTCAACGATTCTGGTCACCGACTGCTCCATGTCGAGCGGACCTGCGCCGGTATAGAACGTTATCGTCGTGACAACGGGGACAGAGATATTCGGAAGAAGGTCAACAGGAAGCTGCTGGAAGGAAACGTAGCCAAGTACAAGGATGGTGACGGCAAAAAGAAATGTCGAGATTGGATACCGCAGCGCAAGTCGAGTCAGCCACATAGAGTCTGGGTTCTACTTCTGAATATTCATCAATCCGCCGTCCTTCACCAGCTGCTGGCCAACGACGACGACGGATTCAGACCCGTCCAGTCCCGAGAGTATTTCGGTTCTTGCGCCCTGCTCGGTGCCGATCTGGAGACGCTTGCGCCTTGCTGTTGATTCGTCTGCGACGAAAACGTACGCCCCGGTATCATCCTTCTGGATGGCCATCGTCGGAACGGTCAGTGCATCGGGATGTTCGCCGGTAACCAGCGTCACGGTGGCAAACATCCCCGGCTTAAGCAAATGGTCTTTGTTCGGGATGTCGATCTCAACCGCCATCGACCTCGTGGAAAGGTCGAGAGCATCCGCCATTCGCGTGACGGTCCCTTTGAATGTTTTGCTCCCGTACGCGTCGACCGCAATTTCCGCCGCCGTACCTCTCTGAACCCGCACGACATCCCGCTCCTGGATATTGATGACGATTTTCACGCTATCAATAAACATCAGCTGAAAGAGCGGCGTGCTCGATGACGCAAGATAAGTACCCGCATCAAGAAACCGTCGCGTGATAATACCGGAGAACGGTGCCGTAATCCGGGTATACCCCAGCCGTGTCTTGGCGAGCTCGTAGTTCGCCCGGGCAACTTTCATTGTCGCTTCGAGATTGTCAACATCCTGTTTTGAGATCAAATTTCCCGAGAGGAGACTCTTTGAGCGCTGATAGGCCAAGCGGGCATTGTCATAGGTGGCTGCCATCTGTTGAACCTGATCGTATGGTTCGACGGAATCAATCCTCGCGAGCAGCTGTCCCATCCGCACCATCGAACCAAGATCAACGTTGACTTTTTCCAGGTTCCCCGTAATTCTTGCATAAATGGTGGCCTGCTGGTATGCGTTCACGTCCCCGTTGAATGTCAGTTGATACCGTATCGTTTGACGCTGCGGCCGTTCAATCTTCACGAGCGGCGCATTGTTCCTGCGCGGATCTTTTGCAGCATCACCCGAAGCGTTCTTCAATGTAAAGAATCCGCCGAGAATCACGATAACAAGGATCGGCAGAATGTATTTCCAATATTTGCTCACGCAGTCATTCCTTTTTGAATATCGACTCCGGTCTGTCAACGCAGTGCAACAGAGGCTCGGTCCCGGATTCGAAGATCACTTCGAAGATTGGTGCTCCCCTTCGCGCCGTCGAGCTTCTCGTGCTTCCATTTCTTTGACGTAGTCGTCATAAATCTTGTTCTGAGCCGGAGTGAGCAACTTTCTCATATCGGCACGGAGTGTATCCCGTTCGAGGGAAAACAGCTTCCGGACATCATCCATCCGTTTCCTGTGGAAATCCATCAGCGAATCCACCCGCGTCATCTGAAGCGTATCGAGATGAAGTCGCTGCGCAAATTCTTTCCGCATCTGCGCGACATCAGGCCGCCGGGAAGTGCGTGGACCGACATAGTACCGGTCGGACACAATGCCCGCAACAGCACCGAGTGCAAAGCAGAAAAGGATAAGAAGAACTGTTTTGGTTTTGGGGTTCATACGGTCGTGTCCCTATTTTTCGAGTACCGCAAACAAAACGTCGTCACGAGTGATCGTTCCGTGCTTCGTGAGAATCTGGGAAGCTGCAGAATCAGACGTCAGTCCGCTGACATAGCGCTCCACCGGGAACGATTCGTCCGTCTGCCTCAAGGAGGTGATTCCGATCAGCACGAGCACGAGGACTGCCAGGCCGACGACAAATCGTTGAGCGTAGCGTTCGATGCCGAGCCACGACACGTCCACCTCTTCGTGGTGATGAATCGAGCGTGCAAGCGAACTCGCAAAGGAGTACGGCAATTCGAAGTCACCGGCGCTACGGATATTGCGCTTGAGCAGGACGAGATGATGCTCCCGCTTCCGGCATTCCGCGCACGTGCGGAGGTGGTCCACGACGACCGCCTTCTCGGCATCCGACAATTCGTGATCGACGTATGCAGACAATTGGAGGAAGATCTCGTTATGATTCATGTTCGTTCCTCAAAATAGTCTTTCAGCAATGCCCGAAGGTCCTCCCGCGCCCTGAAAATGCGGGATTTGACTGCTTGAACCGAAATTCCGAGGTATGAGGCGATTTCCGCGTACGAAAGTTCTTCATATTCTCTGAGGATCATTACCTGCCTGTGTTCGTGCGACATTTTTTGCAGTGCGGCAAGAATGATTTCCCGTTTTTCATCGTCCAGGACCCCATCCGATGCAAGAACTTGTGTCTTTGATTTCTTTTCCTTTTCGAGAGTCCCTTCGGTCAGGAAGTCAAGCGACAAGGCCCGCTTGATTTTCCGTCTTCGTAATTCATCGATGCAGAGGTTAACGGTGATCCGATAGATCCACGAAAAGAATGAAGCATCGAACTCAAATTTGTCAATGGAACGATAGACACGGATGAAGACTTCCTGTGCGATATCCTGGACATCCTCCCTGCTCCCGAGCGTCAGGTAGACGATATTCGCGACCTGTCTCTGGTACTTCCTTACGAGTTCTTCAAACGCCCGTCGGTCGCCCGCCTTGAACGCGTTGACAAGTCGAAAATCCTCGGTTGTCTGACTGCTGTTGTTCAATGTGATAAACGAAGGTCAGATGACAAAGTTGCTCAACGCCAGGACGAAAGGAGCCCGGACCTGAAGTATGTACCGCCGCAAAAAAGCCCATCCTCCCCGGTGAGCGAATGGGCCCTTCACAGAACTCATTTCCAGCGCCTATTTTACGATAGATTCGATGATACCGCCCCCCACCAAATCATCGCCTCGATAGAGAACGACGGACTGACCCGGAGTAATTGCGCGTTTGGGTTTGTCGAACATCACGCGGATCCTTCCGTCATCCAAGACCTCAACGACGGCATCCGCATCGTCATCTTTATACCGCACTTTCGCAGTCACCTTCATACTCGAACTCGGCTGGACACAGCCGCTCCAATTAACGCTGCCGGCGACAAGTCCCGAATGCTCAAGATCCTTTTGGGGACCTACGTGAACCTTATTCGCTATCGGGTCGATGTCCGTGACGTACATTTTCTGCCCGAACGCACCAAGCCCTTTGCGCTGGCCGATAGTATAGAAAGGGTATCCTTTATGACTTCCTGCAACGGTACCGTCAAGCACGACGTCTCCGCCTTCGACACGTTGTTCCAGGCCAGGAACTCGTTCTTTCAGAAAGCGCTCATAGTTGTTGTCCGCGACAAAACAGATCTCATAACTTTCATCCTTGGCAGCATTCCGAAGTTCAAACTTCCGGGCAAGTTCTCTGACTTCCGGTTTCGTCAGGCCTCCGAGGGGAAACATCGTTTTGCTCAGCGCTGATTGTGCAACTCCCCAAAGTGCGTACGACTGGTCCTTCTGCGCATACACTCCTCGTGAAATAATGTAGCGCCGCGTTTGATCGTCGTATCGAAGGCGTGCGTAGTGGCCCGTCGCGATACAGTCTGCTCCGAGTGCTTCGGCCTTGCCCAGAAGTTGGCCCCATTTGATTTCGCGGTTGCAAATGACACACGGATTCGGCGTCCTGCCTTTGAGGTATTCCTCGATGAAATTATCGATCACGGCCCGGCCGAAAGCTTCCCGGAAATCCACGACGTAATGAGGGATGCCGAGTTTCGCAGCGACCAGGCGCGCGTCATTGACCGCCCCGAGTCCGCAACAACTCGTTTCATTCTGGACATTTCCTCCGACCTGGTCGAAGTCATATGTCTTCATGGTCACGCCGATGACGCGGTACCCTTGTTCAAGGAGCAACGCTGCAGTGACAGAAGAATCCACCCCGCCGCTCATGCCAACAACTACCGCCTTATGTGTTGAACTAGCCGCCATAGTGAATCAAAAATACGGAAAAATGGGCAGGAATAAAAACGGCTGAAACGATCCCGTTATCATCGGTCCGAACGAATCACGCAGGGCGCCGATCTGCTCTACGAGTCCGCAAGAGCCTGCTCAATGACGGACTTCAGTCGTTGATAGGTTTGTTTGCCAAGAAGGAATGTTTTCAGGCGTCCCTTTGAATCATAAATAAATGTCGCAGGGATACCTCCGCCCCATTGAGGATCGAACGTGTTGATAAAGTCATCTTCCCCTTCCAACTTCGCCATGTAGAATTTGAATTTTGCCTTTTCTTTCCTGATGAATGGCAGGACCCTGCTCAATTCAACGTCGAAGTCATCCCCGCTGATTCCGACAAAGTCAATCTTCCTCCCTTTCATTTCGTCGGACAGCTTTACGATATCGGGGAATTCCTCGACGCAAGGAGCACACCACGTCGCCCACACATTGACAAACAGCACCCGGCCGTTTCGCGAACGAATCAGATTC
>DATDNS010000509.1:0-2470 GCA_036518155.1 Bacteroidota bacterium | reverse complement strand
TTTCTGTGGCACTGCGCTCGCGTTTGCAATGGCGATCGCAAGGAATTCCGCTTCTTCCGTCGTCTTGAAGCGGAATCGCCCCTCGACAAGATGTTTGAAAGGATTGTTCCCCCGCCGAATTTTCTCCAGCAGCGATTTCTTTTCATGAAGGTCCCACAATGCGGCACGCACAATTGCACGAAGGACCTTTTCTTCCATCGGCTTCGTGAGATAATAGAATGCACCAGCGTCGATGCCCTCTTTGATATCCTCCGGGGCAACCATCGAAGTTTCCATCACCACGGGGATATGTTCGTAGTCCGCTTCTTTCTTGATCCACCTGAGAAATTCGATCCCGTTCATTCTCGGCATCTGCCAATCCAAGAGAATTGCGGAAATTTCCCTCTTGGACGATTTCATAATGGCCTGGGCTTCCACGCCATCCACCGCAACAAGAATCTCGTATGCATCCTGTTCAAGCATTCGCTTGATCAAAAGGCACATGGTTGGATCGTCTTCAACGATCAGGATCGTATCCTTTGCATCCATAGATGTTATTTTCTGAAAAATGAGTTGAATATGTTCATGCCGGGTGTTGCTTTGTCCTTACAGGAGCATTGCCAGACCAGCCGTAACTGTCAATCGTTCGGGGGCGATGAGACGATAAGTAACGTCAACCCTCAACAGGCCGAAGATTCGACTGATGCCACAGCCGGCTTCCGCGTAGATTCCCTTTGTCGGATGAATATCCGGGGGCACAGGGCTGCGAATTGCCCACGCTTGGGCACAATTGACAAAGGTAACGAATTCAATGCTGTTGCGATACAGAAACGGAATGTTCAACCAGAGAAACGGCACATTTCTGAAGTTGTGCTCGACAGAGACGATAACATACGTATCTCCCGAAAATTCTTTCAATTTCGCCCCACGCAGGACGTTGGAAGGCGCATAGCCAATCAGCGGAGAATCTATGTGAAAATATCGTTGTGGCGGCAGCGAACCGACGGAAGTTCCTGAACTCAGCATCAACGCAAGTGACGGCGGCAGGAACAATGAACGAAGATATGCTGCAAAATGATATTCCCCTTTCAGCATCAGTTGCGTGTAGTCGAAACTGCTCCCTAATCCTTTGGCAGAATGGTAAACGTTCAGCTGTACGTAGTTTCTTGGTATGATAGGAATGGGGAAGGGCTCTTCACCGTACCGCGCATTCAGGAACAATTCGCGGAGGACACCCTGTGCGATGGATGGATTGGATGCATACGTCCGATGTTGAGCGAACAGGCTGAAGTTCGTATTTCGGCTCGCTGAGCGCTGATCTTCGTTCCGCCAGCCAAGTTCAAGGTCATAGCCATGCGCGGGTTTTGCCCCGACGCTCAGAGTGAAACCATCAACATAATAGTAGTCAAAATAGTCAATCTTGTAGAGAAGCGCTGCAAATAGATTGTTCGTATTATCGTAAATGTCGCCAGTCAGGAAATGATTGATATCCCTGTACGTTTCCATCCCAAAGCTGTAGTTTCTGTCTGCATCGACGAACATCTTCAACCCAATGCGACCTTTATACCGCCTGTCGGAGAAGCCGTAACCGAGAGATCCGTATGCGCCCAGTCGACCGGCGACGCTATCGATGTTTGCGCTGGCACCCAGAAAGAGCCCTTCAACGCGGTTGAACCGAATCTGCGGGGATGCCGGTGAGACGGAGGCAAGATCACCCAATGTGACAAGTGGCCCGCTTGGCTCGAATTGCTTCTCAAGTGTCTGTGAACTGTCAAGTTGTCGATACGCGGATTTCTCTTCCTGCGTTAACGGAAGTACTTCTCGTTGTGCCCAATATGTCGAATCATAGACCTCAGCCTCTTTGAGAACAAGCCGGCGCGATCTTTTGAAGATGCTGTCAGGAAGTTCAGGATTAACTTTGCAGTCATAGATCGAAGATACGGACTCGATGCCAATCCCGGGCAACGTGAGCCCGGTGATACCAACTTTCAGGAACCCTTTGATACGGATATCCACAGGCATCCAATACTGATCCTCAAAAAGCGAGAACTGCTGGGCATAGGAGAGGTTGATTTCCGACACGAACGGAATGACAAACGCCTCGTTCGGGGTCACATTGACTCCTGCAACCGCGTAAGACCCCCCGGCAATGCTGATGGTCCCTTCAAAAAGCGGAACAAGGCGTGTCGTTGGGATCATCTTAATATCGTAAATGTCCGACCCGGTTCGAACACGGGTGCGCAGCAATTTGAAATCATAGTAGTCAAAAGCTTTTGGGGACGTAGGCCCGATAAACGAAAATCCGGCGAGCCGGATGTCATCGTCATAGAAATTCAGGATCCCCCCCACGCTTGCAACATTCTGAGCACCTTTCATGTTTTCAGTCTGACGCTTCTGCTTTATCACTTCCCGCAATGTATCGCCCCGTTGCCAATAGCACGTCGAATACGACTCGGTAATAACGGCGATCGCTGTGTCCCGCCTGATGACC
>DATDNS010000508.1:0-3698 GCA_036518155.1 Bacteroidota bacterium | reverse complement strand
GAGGAATTGGAGAAAACGATCGTGCGTGATCGCGATGCAGGATTCCTTCCCTCCTGTGTGATCGGCAATGCCGGCACTGTGAATACGGGAGCTGTCGACCCAATGGACAAACTGGCGGACATCGCTTCTCGCAATTCAATGTGGTTTCACGTCGATGCCGCATACGGAGGTCCTGCTGCTGCGACAAGTCTGGCGAGAAAACTCTTTGTGGGGATGGATCGGGCAGATTCAGTTGCAACCGATGCCCACAAATGGCTCTATGCTCCGTTCGAAACGGGAATTGCCTTCGTGAGCAACAAAGAGCTCCTGCGCAAAGCGTTCAGCGTCATCCCCGATTATTTGCGGGAAACGAACGGCGCCGATCGTTACGATGCGACGGAATATCATTTTCAATTATCGAGAAATTTTAAGGCGCTCAAGTTGTGGATGGCATTCAAAGCGTACGGAAGTAAACTCCTCCGGGAGGCAATCGAAGAAAATATCCGTTCGATGACACATTTCGCAGGATTGGTTGATGCATCACCGGAGTTTGAACGACTTGCCCCCGTGCCATTGTCGGTCGTTTGCTTCAGGTATCGGACGGAAGATCGAATGCATTGGTCCGACGAGGCGTATCTGTCATTATTGAACAGGAAAATTCTTGCCGACGCTGAGAAGGACGGAAGAGTATTCATTTCGGGGACCCTGATTAGTGGGAAACGGGCCCTGCGAGCCTGTTCCGTCAACCATCGAACAACGTATCGACATGTTGAGCATCTCCTTGATGTCATCCGTGAAATTGGCAACAGGGTCCACATTTCTTTGATAGCGGATTACGCAAGGATGAATCACAAAACCAATTAAAGAGTAAACCGAGGAGAATCCATGAACAGATTTATATCCATCGCATTCATTGCGTTTGCTTTCTGTGTGTCTCTCAACGCGCAAGTTCATTCGCACGGTCCGTTACGGCTCGAGGTCTTTGTTTCCGACAGCAACAGTTACTGCGTCACATCGACTCTCGTAACCGGATCCAGAGAGGCGATCCTGATCGACGTTCAGTTTCGGAAAAGCGAAGCCGAGAAACTCGCCGACCGTGTCGCAGCAAGCGGCAAGAAGCTCAAAGCGATTGTTATTTCACATCCTGATGATGACCATTATTTGTGCATGGCGGTGTTCAAAGAACGATTTCCCGGTACACCTATCTACATGACAGCTGCAGCGCTACGCATTTTCAAGAAGAATTCGATGCGGTACTACGACGCGATGAAGAAGAGCTATCCCGGTGACACGCCGGATTCTTTGCCAACCCCGGAAGTGTTACCGACGAAACATTTCGAACTTGATGGCCAGAGCATCGAAATCGTTGAGGACCAACAAGGGGACGTCTGGACCCCCGCGAACAGCTATCTTTGGATTCCTTCCATGAACGCTGTCATTGCCGGGGATATCGTTTTCAACGGTGTTCATGTTTGGCTCGCGAATTCGAATCGAAAATCACGGGCCGCGTGGTTGAAGACACTTGATCAGTTGGAGGCTCTTGACCCCAAAATCGTTATTGCGGGACACAAGCGGGACGACACGACGCCCGACGGCCCCAATGTGATAGCCGCGACGCGCGATTATATCAAAGCATTCGATGCCGAACTTGATAACGCAACAGGATCGGACGACCTTGCCGCAATCATGAAACACCGGTTTAAGTCGTTGTCGTTGCCCGGATTCCTGGTGCGAGCCGCAAGAGTGGCAATACCGGACTAAACCAACAATACTGTGCCGGCTGTTTGTACGCACACACGATTCTGTTAATTGAGGAGAAGGTAAGGGTGGAGATGAGATCACACAAGATTCTGTTCGTTTCCTGCTTGTCGTTATTCAACGTCGTCAACGCAAGTGCTCTTGCTATCGATCTACCAGACACTGCAAGGCCCGCGATACGTGCTGTTCGAATCGAAAGTGACCTGAAACTTACGGGAAAACTCGACGACCCCCGGTGGAATCTGGCTCAACCGGTCGACATCAACTATGAATTTATCCCCAAGGAAGCCACCCCCGCCCGGCAACAGACTCTGGTCAGAATGCTCTACAATTCCGACTATGTCTACTTTGGCTACGACGTCCGGGACAGCAATCCTTCTGCGATCAGGGCTTCGTATACCGACCGGGACAAGTTCTTTGCCGAAGATTGGGTGAACGTCGTACTCGACACCTACGGGGATTTCCAGCGTGCCTACGAAATAGGGTTGAATCCATACGCGATTCAGGGAGATCTCTTCATGAGCGGATCGAATGAGGATGCGAACTTTGATCTGGTTTGGGAATCGGCGGCATCGTTCAACGATCACGGCTGGACCGCTGAAATTGCGATTCCCCTGAAGAGCCTCCGGTTTCCGTCCGCACCCGTTCAGCATTGGAATATCGGATTCTTCAGAAACTATCCACGCGAGAGCGATGTGCAAATGGCGTGGACGCGGATCGACAACGACAATCCGTGTTTTCTGTGCCAGACAGGTAGAGTTGAGGGACTGGAGAACGTCCAGTCGGTGAATTCGGTGGAAGTGCTCCCCTATGTCGTCGGCCAGCAAAGCGGCGCCCTCGTCGACAACACGAATCCGGCGTCTTCATTTCAAAATGGAATGTTCAGAGCGAGAATGGGAGGAGGATTGCGGTACGCTCCCAGTACGGATTTGTCATTCGAAGCCGTAATCAATCCCGATTTCAGCCAGGTGGAATCGGATGCACCGCAAATCAGCGTGAATTCAAATTTCGGTTTGTTCTATCCTGAAAAACGCCCTTTCTTCCTCTCCGGCGCAGATCTGTTTCAAAACCAGACTCAGACATTCTATTCCAGGACGATCAACAATCCGGGGGCTGCGGCCAGGGCTATGGGGGAATACGGTCCGGTGACATTTGAATACCTTGCAGCTTCTGAACGGAATACTCCGTTCATCATTCCGGGAGAGGAAACGAGCGACTTTGTTGCGACAAACCTGACATCGTTTTCGAATGTTGCGCGCGTTCGGTATGACTTCGGCAACGAGGATTATCTCGGTTCGATGGTCACGACGCGGAATGGCGGCGCTGCCCACAACTACGTAGGGGGTCTCGACTGGAATTACAAATTCTGGGGCAACTACTACTTTCGCGGTGAATGGTTTTACTCCGATACCAGGGAAATCAACGACACCACCGTATTCTCGGACACGAGACGCTTTGGAACTACTGGCCGCGATGCAGCAATGAACGGAGAGGTCTACGAAGGAAATGAATCCCTTATCATGCTCCGAAAAGACGGACGCGATTACAGCTTCAATGCCCAATACCTGGATCGTTCCGCATTGTTTCAGGCACAAGATGGCTTCATCCCGAACAACAATCTGAGAACTGCAACGCTGCAACAGACCTATCTGTTCTATCCTGATAAGTCGCTAATCGATCGGTGGGGAGTCTCGCTGAACACAGGCTTGCATTTCAACCGTGAAGGGCAAAAGAAAGAACAATGGATTTCGCCTACATTGAATGCGCAATTCAAAGGACAAACCAATGTCACCGTCCGGTACTACGCATTGGATGAGGAGTTGTACAACGGCGTCCAGTTTGACAATGTCCATAGGACGGAAATCCAAATCAACTCCCGGCCGGTGAACGAGTTCAATCTGGTGTTCGATGGATTGTTTGGACGATTCATCAAGAGGACGGCTCCTGTGGATCTCGGGGAA
>DATDNS010000507.1:0-4343 GCA_036518155.1 Bacteroidota bacterium | reverse complement strand
GCTCGTACGTCCACAATCGGGTGTTATTCATCGTTTCAATAATCAGAAGGAGGCAATTATGTCTACACTTCAGGAGTTTATGACCGGGAAGAAACGGGTATTTGCCCTTGGCGGCATCGTCGTGATCGCGGTCGGCATCGTCCTCGTTTCGCGCGTCTATCCTCCGCCGGCAGGCGAAGATACGCAGGGGACAATCGGAGGGGCAAAGAAATACCGCTCCGAGCAGATCAAACAGGGAGACGTTGTCCTCAGTTCTCAGGAATCGACAAAAAGTGCGGTGGAAATCGCACAGGAGATGGAGCAACAAATCCTCCAGAACCAGGAGCTTCTGAACAAAGCACTGGCAAACACTTCTCTCATGAGCAAGGAGCTTGCGAACAAGGAGCTCCAAAGCAAGGCAGTCGAGAACAAAGAACTCTTGAGCAAACAACTGGACAATCTTTCCCTGCTCAACAAATCTCTTGCAAATACCGTTCTGCTGAACAAAGAGTTTGCAAACAGAGAGATGATGAACAAGGTTATGGAGAACAGCCAGTTGCTGAGCAAACAACTCGGGAGCAAGAGTCTCGAGAACAAGGCGATGGAAAACCTTACCATGTTGAACAAGATTATTGCGAACAGGGAAATGCTCAACAAGAGCATGGAGAACCAGGTGCTGTTGAACAAACAATTGGACAACAAAGAGCTTGCCAATAAAGCAATGGAAAACCAGGCGTTGCTCAACAAGGTCCTTGCCAATACTTCTCTTCTGAGCAAGAGTCTTGCAAACAAGGAACTGGCAAGCAAGGCTGTTGAAAACACCTCGCTGCTGAACAAAGAACTTCAGAACGTATCCATGCTGAACAAGGAACTAGCGAACGCGCCGTTACTGAACAAGGCTCTGGAGAACCAGGCGCTGCTCAACAAGGCGCTCGAGAATACGGCACTGTTGAATAAAGCTCTTGAGAACAAGCCGCTGGCAAGCAAAGCACTCGAGAACACGCAGTTGTTGAACAAGGCGCTCGCCAACAGAAGCCTGATGAGCAAATCTCTCGAAAATGCGGCCTTGCTGAACAAGGCTTTGGAGAATAAGGCGCTGGAGAGCAAGTCGCTGGAGAATAAATCACTCGAGAACAAGCAACAGCAATAAGCGGTCGAAAGAGTTGTCCTCAAAGGAGGCGCCTGCGAAAGGCGCCTCCTTTTCTATGTACGTTCCGTTGATATCCCTTCCTGCATCTGCTTTTGGCTTTCCTTTTCTCCTTTTTGTTGTACATTGAACCGTCCCAACCGCTGCACGTATTCACAACCGATTGATACCACGTTCGTAATGCAGACAATGGTGTGCTGTCTCAGAAAAGCGACTGTGCTTACGGGAATTGTTCTCTCCCTTCTTGCGCTGCCGGGAGCAGACGCTCAAATCCATTCTTTGCGCACGAACAACTTGCGCCTTCTCTATCTTGACGATGCGCACGCGTACGTTGTACCCCATCTTGCCCGGTGCTTCGAGAATGCCATGGCGTTTCATCACACGATGTACGGTTACGATCCGACCGATGTCGTGACCATCCTGATGGAAGATTTCAATGATTACGGGCACGGTGGTACTTCCTCAATGCCCTGGAATTCACTCGATATCGGCATGGAACCATTCGATTATGAGTATGACACGCAACCGGCGAATGAGCGGATGAACTGGCTTATGAACCACGAGCTTGTCCATCTCCTGACGACGGACCAGGCGTCATCGAGCGACAAAACCTTCCGCGCGCTGTTCTTCGGGAAAGTCGTTCCCACAGCAGACAATCCTCTTTCGATGATCTACAGTTATTTCACCAACCCGCGCTGGTATTCCCCGAGATGGTATCACGAAGGGTATGCGGTGTTTATGGAGACGTGGCTTTCGGGGGGGATTGGCAGGGTTCTCGGGAGCTATGACGAAATGGTGTTTCGGAGCATGGTGCTGGACAGCAGCTATTTCTACGATGTCGTGGGACTGGAATCGGAGGGCACGACGGTCGATTTCCAGGTCGGACAGAATTCATATCTGTACGGAACCCGCTTCGTAACGTATCTCGCCGATCAGTACGGTCCCGATAAGCTGCGGCAATGGTTTAACCGCACCGACGGGAGTGAGCGGTATTTTTCCTCGCAATTTGAAAACGTTTACGGCGTACCGCTGAATGACGAATGGCAGCGCTGGATTCGTTCTGAGCACGACTGGCAAAAAGCCAATATCGACAGCATTCGTGTGTATCCTGTGACGCCGTATCGAGACATTCTTCACAGTGCCCTTGGCTCAGTCTCAGCAGCGTATTTTGATTCGACCGATCGCAGGCTTTACACCGCGGTCAATTTCCCCGGACAGGTCGCGCACATTGTCTCCATCGATGTCGACCAGGGGACTGTCCGCACGATATGCGATGTTCCCACGCCGGCCCTGTATTATGTCTGTTCGCTTGCGTACGATCCGTCGAGCCGGTCCGTCTTCTTTACCACCGATAACAGCCGGGACATGCGTGACCTGAACATCGTCGATGTCAACACTGGTCGTGTGAGGATGTTGCTGAAAAATGACCGTGCCGGCGATCTTGCGTTCGATCCGGCCGACAAGTCGGTCTGGGGAGTGCAGCATTACAACGGCTATTCGACAATTGTCTGCTTCCCGCGGCCCTACACAGAAGGGTGGAAAGACGTACTGAAACTCGATTATGGAAAAGACATCATCAATCTTGCCTGCTCGCCGGATGGGAAGCTTCTTACCGGGTCGTACATCGAGGAAAGCGGCCGGCAGCGCCTCGTTGTGTTCAGTATAGATTCCCTGTTGAACGGCGAAGGCACATTCAATGTTCTGTATGAATTCGAAAACAGTGCACCGGAAGGGTTTGTGTTTTCTGCCGACGGCAGGTATTTGTTTGGCACTTCCTACTACACGGGGGTCTCGAATGTGTGGCGATATGATTTTGCGAACAGGAAGATGGACATCGTGACCAATTGCGAAAGCGGATTCTTCAGACCCGTTCCCATAACCGATGATTCACTCGTCGTCTTTCGTTATTCCGGAAAGGGTTTGGCTCCCGTGCTGGTTGCCGTGCACCCTTTGGAAAACGTGAATCCCATCAAATACTTCGGCCAGGAGGTTGTCGACAAATACCCCGTCGTGACTACGTGGGCGTTGAAATCTCCGAAACGCATCAATATCGATTCGCTGACTATTTCGAAGACCGATTACTCGCCGTCGTCGGAAATTCGGCTTGCCTCTCTGTATCCAATGGTGGAGGGCTTCAAGGATTTTGCGGCATATGGTCTGCGGGCAAGTCTTGCAGATCCTCTCGGCCTTTTCGGTATTGATGCGACGTTATCCTATTCAACCGTATCGCTTCTTCCGGCCAAAGAACGTGTTCATGCCTCTATGGATGTCGATTATTATCCGTGGAAATTGTCGACGACGTACAACCACGCGGATTTCTACGATCTCTTTGGACCGACGAAGACAAGCAGGGCAGGGTATTCGCTCGCGGTCCAATACAACGATCTCCTCATCAGGGACCGGCCTGAAAGTATGGACTACTCCATCCGGGTTGCCGGTTACGGCGGACTCGAACGCCTGCCGGACTTTCAGAACATTGCCACGACGTTCGACAAGTTCTACACCGTAAGCGGAAACCTGGCCTATTCTTCACTTCTTCGGACACTGGGAGCGGTAGAATTCGAAAAGGGGGTCAAGACAGGACTCTATTCCTACAACACCTACGTCAACGCGAGAATATTCCCGCGTGTGTACGGAATCCTGGACTACGGTTTCCTTTTGCCTCTCCTGCATTCTTCCTTCTGGCTGAGAAGCGCTGCGGGCCAATCGTTCGGGGGACGTTCGGACCCGTTTGCCAATTTCTACTTTGGCGGGTTCGGCAACAACTGGGTGGACCATCAGGAAGCCAGGCGTTTTCGCGAATACTACAGTTTCCCTGGAGTTCAAATCGATGAGATCGGCGGCAAGAACTTTGGCAAACTTCTGGCGGAATGGACTCTCCCGCCGATCCATTTCAGGCGGTTCGGGATGCCGGGTCTCTATTTCAATTGGTCACAGTTGATGTTGTTCACGAGCGGGATTGTCACAAATTTCGACAGTAATCCGGACAAACGGTCGTTCGCGAACGCCGGTGCGCAACTGGATTTCAAACTCGTGATGTTTTCTCTTCTGGAGTCCACGTTTTCGTTCGGCTATGCTGCGGCCGTTCAACAGGATCAACGGCTATCGAAGGAATTCATGTTCTCTCTCAAGATTTTGAAATAGACAGAGGGTCAACCAAGCAAATGCCGGCAATTCTGATCAACGTCGCCGTGGGACTCATGCCCGTGTTGCTGTT
>DATDNS010000506.1:0-2876 GCA_036518155.1 Bacteroidota bacterium | reverse complement strand
CCGTTTACATCGAGCCGTTTGCTGACAGCGGCTACGCCCGATTTGTAGTCCGCGAGGTGCAGAGCTTTCCGCTCCGTGGGCGAAAGGGAAAGGACGTATGCGACAAGTGCCCAGCGGTCCTCCGCCTTGGGAAATGCGTCGACGTACGCAGGCATCGGTGTTCCATTCAGTCCGCCGGAAAACGTCCGATAGATGTCCTCTGGATTGTGTCCGTTCTTGAACGTCCATTTATACGTGAGGTCTGTCGGAGCAATTGGATTGTTCCAGTCATCGGTCATACCCGCCGCCGAAGGACCATTCCCTGTTCCATCCTGTCCGTGACAGTTCCAGCATCCCCCCTCGTTGTACAAAGTTTTGCCACGCGCCACCATTGAATTCAGGTCGGCCGGTACGGCCGGGACGTCGAGTTTCTCAGGAGTCTTCCCTTCTTTCCAGCTTTCGGTGAACCTGTCGGAAAATATGACAAGATATCGTGCGAGGTCTTTGATCTGCTCAGGCGAGAGAAACTGTTCCCACGCCGGCATGGTGGTATTTGGAACTCCAACACGGATTGTCTTCTCGACATCTTCGATGGCGGGCAATTCACCGGTCTTTGTCGTACGGAATTTGTATTCGCCTTGCCGGAAGTCGCGCGGCTTGACAGCGAACCCTGCGGCGAGGAATCCGTTCCCGTCGCCCGGAATCCCGTGACACGGAGTGCATTCCCGTTTGTAGACCAATTGGCCGGCCTTCATCATGTCATAGTCACGGATTCCCTGCGGGATCTCCGGCAATGGAAGATTCGGATTGTACTTGACAGCTTTGGCGACGCCGGGTTTGGTCATCCACTTGCTCGTATCGTCGACAAGGTATATTCCCTTAAGCGCGGCGCTGAGTTTGTTTTTCGCCCACCCGCCAAGTGAGGCAAAGCCGGGGCCGTACATGTCATACAGTTGAAAGAATTGAAACGCTTTTGCATCCGTGAGCACTTCTCGGACTTCGTGGTAGTAGCGTTCGAACGTGTACTCGAAGCCGTCTCCCTGTCCGCCAATGAGATAGATGCGTTCGCGGACCGGGTCCACCACCGCCTCCTGGTGAAAGAGGTAGCGATAATACGGACTGTTGGGTCCGCCGTCGTGCTCGAGAAACTCGACCCAAGGTTTGGCCGAGGTCGGGTCGATTTCGGCAAGCCGGTCTTTTACGTTCACACCGTAGACGCCGCCGTACTTTTCGAAGAAATCAGGGAAGTCGGTGTCCATCCACTGATGCTCACCGATGGTGTGGCCGATCGTGAACCCAAAACTCGCAAGCGTATGTGTTTCCCAACGGGAGCCGGGTGCCCAGTGAAAAATCACTCCCCCTTTCGGGCCGTCCCATTCCGTTCCTCCGTATGCTTCCACCTGGTGTTCTGCGAGCTTGTTGTTGAAGCACCAGAACACGAAGTCGAGCCATCGCGGGTCACCGGGGACGAGTGTCAGGTCTGTCGTGCTCAGATCGTGGTCGGGATTGTAGCTGGTACGGATCCCTTTTGACCGCTCGGCCCATTCGTCGCTGTTCCAGGCAAATCCGCTGATGTGGCGATGCTTCCGCTAACCGCGATACTGTCCGAAAAAGTACGCTGCACCTCCAAGCACAACAATCAGCAACACCCACATCGTTGACTGTTTCATCGACGCCTCCTCTTATCTTTTCGTTGTATTGATGGAATCAAGCCGCTATTCAGTTGACGGAACCAAATTAGCAAATCTGGGAATCAGAGTCAATAGTCTGAATTGTGATAGGTAGTATTGCCCGTTGGCAGCGTTTTCGGCAGAATTGCCATCCATTCGCATCTATGCACACCAACCGGCGACAACCCCGGCCTATGTTAGCTTGAGTGCGAAATCCCGTGGAAATGAGAGGGACTTCCGGTGAACATTTTTGGCCGAAGCTGATCATAACACGAAGAGATAGGCAATTTTTGCGATGATCGTCGTGTTGGTCGGGATAATACGACCGGCAGTCGTGTAAGCTTGATTGAGCACAAGGTACACGTCACTGCCGATCCTCGGTATCCAGTGGATTCGCAAGTTCAGATTCATTTGATTATCCTCGTTATTCCATTGACCGAACAGCGATGAATTCAACAGAGGCGAAAATCCGTAATTCAGACTTGCACCGGCCTCATCTGTAATGAATCCGCCGGTCGGCAACTGTACCATATTTCTTGTGTAGTCGACGCCCAATGAAAAATTCCCTCCCAGCCTTGCGAGTGGCTGAAACATATAACGTTGTCGATTCCCATTGTAGAACCCGCCCCAACTGTAAAGTGCAAAGAATGAAACGCTGCGGTTTTGATTGGTCTGTACCTGGAGTTCCCACCGCGTCCACCAGTACGTCGAGGGAACGATGGAATTGCCGAAGAACGTGATGCTGTCAGTCGGACTGTCTGCAAAACGCTGAATATTCCATTCGAACGATTCGCCGGAATTCGTTCGGAATCCGAGAAGCCGGCCTTCGTAGTCCATCGATTGCGTTGAACCATCCATGTTTGTGTAATAATCCAGCTCGATGGGTTTGAACTCCAAATATTGCACTCCGATTCCCTCGGGTCTTGGCCGTATTTCAAACGTATACGAATACTTCCGAAAGCCCGTCCTGTCAGCAAAACCCATTTGCGGATCGAAATGACCCTCAACAACACGGTACCCGATGAAATGGTTTATGAAATCATTCGGAAAATCGGCATAGATCCTGTACGCGAGGTTATCGGTTCTGACGCCCGGATTCATTGTTCCCGCCAGGACACCACCGATAACCAGCGTATTGCTTCCAAAGATGTCCGACCGTATCATTGCTCCATCCACGGCCAGAAGCCTGTTGTAACTATACGATGACTGTTTACTGGTGGCCAGAAA
>DATDNS010000505.1:0-5035 GCA_036518155.1 Bacteroidota bacterium | reverse complement strand
ACCCAGTCGTACCCCTTTCCTCAAGCTCGAGCGCGAGCTCTTTTCCGCCCGACTTCACAACACGGCCGTTCACCAGCACGTGGACGAAATCCGGAACAATGTAATTCAGGAGACGCTGATAGTGCGTCACAATGAGTATTGCGTTGTCTTTACTCCGCAATTTGTTGACGCCGTCAGCTACAATCCGTAGTGCATCGATATCGAGTCCGGAATCGGTTTCGTCCAGGATCGCCAATGAGGGCTCGAGTACCGCCATCTGGAAGATCTCGTTTCGCTTCTTTTCGCCTCCGGAAAACCCTTCATTGACAGGCCGATTCAAAAGACTCTGGTCGATGTGCAGGATGTTGATTTTTTCCTTCACCAGTTGGAGGAATTCCACCGCATCCAGGGGATCCTGTCCCCTCGCTTTTCGGATTTCGTTCAAGCCGGCTTTGAGGAAGTAATTGTTGCTCACGCCGGGGATTTCCACCGGATATTGGAATGCCAGGAACAGGCCTTCGCGGGCCCGCTCCTCGGGCGCCAGGTCAAGCAGGTTCTGCCCTTTGTAGAGAACTTCGCCTTTCGTCACTGTATAGGTCTCGCGGCCTGCGAGGACTCCGGCGAGCGTGCTCTTTCCCGATCCGTTCGGTCCCATAATGGCGTGGACTTCGCCCGTATTGATTGAAAGATTAATCCCTTTCAGGATCTCTTTGTCTCCGGCATTTGCGTGAAGATTATTAATGACAAGCATTCCCATATCCTTTTCGTTCTGTGTATACTAACCAACGCTTCCTTCGAGGCTTATTCCCAGAAGTTTCTGAGCTTCGACTGCGAATTCCATCGGAAGTTCACGAAACACTTCCTTGCAGAATCCGTTGACGATCATGGAAACTGCGTCTTCGGCCGACAGCCCGCGTTGCTTGCAGTAGAAAATTTGGTCATCCCCAATCTTTGACGTCGTCGCTTCGTGCTCAACTTTTGAAGACGTATTCTTGACTTCAAGGTACGGGAACGTATGAGCCCCGCACCTATCGCCCAGCAAGAGAGAATCACACTGCGAGAAATTCCTGGCACCCGTTGCGTTCTTTTTGACTTCCACAAGGCCGCGATAGGAATTTTGCCCTCTTCCCGCAGCAATCCCTTTGGACACGATTGTGCTCTTTGTGTTCTTGCCAATATGAATCATCTTTGTACCAGTGTCGGCCTGCTGATAGTTATTCGTGACTGCCACAGAATAGAACTCGCCGACCGAGTTATCGCCCTGCAGGATCACACCGGGGTATTTCCATGTAATGGCGGATCCGGTTTCGACCTGCGTCCACGATATTTTTGAATTCTTTCCTGCACACTTGCCGCGCTTTGTCACAAAATTGTAGATGCCGCCTCTTCCCTCCTTGTCACCGGGGTACCAATTCTGAACCGTTGAGTACTTTATCTGCGCATTATCCATCGCGACGAGTTCGACGACGGCGGCGTGCAGCTGATTTGTATCCCGGATTGGCGCTGTGCAACCTTCAAGATAGCTTACATAACTCCCTTCCTCCGCAACAATGAGGGTTCGTTCAAACTGTCCGGTCTCGGCAGCATTGATGCGGAAGTAGGTGGAGAGCTCCATCGGACAGTGCACGCCCTTCGGAATGAACACGAAGGAACCGTCGCTGAACACCGCGGAGTTGAGCGCGGAAAAATAATTGTCGTTCACCGGCACGACCGAACCGAGATATTTCCGCACAAGGTCGGGATGGTTTTGGACGGCTTCCGAAAAGGAACAGAAAATAATCCCAAGCTCTTCGAGCTTGCCTTTGAAGGTTGTCGCAACCGAGACGCTGTCGAACACTGCATCGACGGCAACACCACTCAGGCGCTCTTGTTCCCGTAAAGAGATTCCCAGCTTGTCATACGTTTTGAGGAGTTCAGGGTCGACCTCTTCGAGACTCTTTAATTCCTTCTTTCGTTTCGGGGCCGAGTAGTAGATGATGTTCTGATAATCGATCCTGGGATAATGCACGTTGGGCCACGTCGGCTCTTCCATCGTCAGCCAGTGGCGAAACGCCTTCAAACGCAGCTCAAGAAGCCATTCGGGCTCCTTCTTTTTTCGGGAAATCATCCTGATGATATCTTCGCTCAACCCCCGTGGTGCAACATCCGCGTCGATATCGGTTACGAAGCCGTACTTGTATTCCTGATTGGCTAACTCTTCTATGGTATTGGTTTCAGTGCTCATCGTTTTGTTTGGCTTAGACTCTGACTCCCTGTTGGTTTCTCTTCGTCGAATCTGTTTTCCGGATCAGGCCATCGCGGAAGTCGATGGAACTTTCGGCGGAGCCGAAGCGGGTAAGCCAGCCGGTTTCGGTGTAGGTGCAGCAGCCTTCGCGACAGGGGCGGGCTTCGTCGTAACAGTCTTCATTGCCGGATAATTGAGCATCCATGTTCTCTCATCAATGCGCAGGAACACCTTCGTGTCTTCATAAGCAGAAATGATTCTCTTCGTCAGATCCTCGGCGGGTACATAGCCCATTGGCAACTTATTCACGGTAAGGAATGCCATGACGGCATAATGCAGGTCCCGGAAGAAGACATTCGACTCGTGAAAAAGGCTGTAGCGAGATTTCATAAAGCCCAGGAATTCTTTCTGTCTTTCAACGAAGAATTTTACTTTCTCATCCATTGGTCGCCACCATTCTCATGATTCAGTCAGACATATTGATCAGACAATCTCCTGGAGAGTCATTTTGTCGAGGAGAACATTGAGGTTTCTCTGAACTTTCCCAAGAGGTTTCCGTATTGAGCAGTTGTCGAATATAGAACAACTCTCGGGACCATCGACGTAACATTCGGCGATCATCGGTTTTTCGTCCTCGATGATTCGAATGACGTTTGAGATCGGCAGTTCCGATGCTTTCTTTGCAAGCCGGTAGCCGCCACGTACTCCCTGTATCGAGACTATTGTCCCTGTACGTGCAAGCTTCTGAAGCACTTTTGCCAGTAATTCATAAGGAATGTCATAGATTCTTGCAATTTCCTTCGCAGTGAAGACCTGGCCAACCTGGTGCATGGCCATATGCCTCAGCGCGATCAATCCGTATTCGACTTTCTTGGACAATTGCAGCATAAATACGACTTCCTTGGTCTTATATCTAACCAAAAAAAGAAGAGTCTAGTTCCACCGACTCTATCGAGACAACTGATTGCCTAGAAATATACCAATTCTAAGGACAATTTGTCAAGCAAAAACACAGAGAACCAAGCTAACTCCCTTTGATTTGTTTGATTGTAGGGAACTTAGTGCTATTTTATGTACCAAGAATGATCGTCATTAAGACAAATCAGCTTTCGAAGACTTACAGCTCCGGCTACTTCAAGAAATCCCTTGTTCCGGCTCTCGTCGATGTTTCACTCGAGGTGAACTCCGGCGAGATCTTCGGCCTCCTCGGCCCAAACGGCGCCGGTAAGACAACCTTTATCAAGTTGCTCCTTTCCATTGTTCACCCCACCTCCGGTAGCGCCGAACTCCTCGGTTTGCCCATCGGCCGCAAACAATCGCGGGTTCGCTGCGGATATCTCCCCGAAAACCATCGCTACCCGTTGTTTCTCACAGCGCTGGAAACGCTTCTTCTCTTCGGTCAGCTCGATGGCCTGCAAAAGCAGCCCTTGAAAAGCAAGGCCCAAGCACTTCTCGAGTTTGTCGGGCTTAAAGACTGGTCCAACCAGAAGGTCCAGAAATTTTCAAAAGGCATGTTGCAGCGTCTCGGACTTGCACAAGCGCTGCTCAACGACCCGGAGTTGCTCTTCCTCGACGAACCAACAGACGGAGTAGACCCGCTCGGCCGGAAAGAGATGCGTGATCTCTTCCTCAAGTTGAAGGACTCCGGCGTCTCGATATTTCTCAACTCGCACCTTCTGTCCGAAGTTGAAATGATTTCCGACAGAGTTGCAATACTGAACAAAGGCACCCTCATCAAAGTCGGAACGCTTGACGAGGTCCGTGGAGGCCCGACGACGCACCAAATTCAAATCGAAGGCTCTTTATCCCCCGAACAACTCCGTGCCCTGGCAATGCCTCAAAGCCATCTTAACAGCGACGCATCCGGCACGACACTCTTTGTTCAATCCGATACCGAACTCAACCGAACGATCGATCTCCTTCGCACCTGGGGCATCATGATCAAGGGCATCACTCAGCAACGTTCGACACTTGAAGACTCCTTCGTCAAACTCGTAACGGGCGGCAATCCTCTATGAAATTCCGGGCAATGCTCAACTATACACTCCTTGAAGCAATACGGCGAGGCACGCTTATCTTCTATTTCATCGCCGGGACACTCATCATTCTGGCCTTTGCCATCTGGCTCAGGATTGCACCGGAAACTCCGGGATCAATCGTGTTGTTCGGAAACAGAATCCCCGAATCAATCAACGGCATGTCCAGCACGGAATTCTTCCTGTCGTTGCTCTTCAAGCAATCGACATTCTGGATCATTGTTCTCGGCACGTTCGGCGTTGCCGGACTTATGACATCCTTTCTCGAAAAAGGAACAATTGAATTGTATCTGAGCAAGCCGCTCGATCGGTGGGAGCTTTTTCTGAGCAGGGCCTTGGGGGCCTGTGCCGGGGTCGCCGCGAATCTCCTTTACTGCATCGTCGGAATATGGCTTGTGTTCGGCTTCAAAATCGGCGTCTGGCACACAGGATTTCTTCTCGCCGGAATGTTGGTGGCTTATGCCTTCGTCTGCTACTTTTCCGTCGTTGCATTCATTGCCGTTTGGACAAGAAGTGCAATTCTCTCCATTGTTTTTGGCCTCTTCTTCTCATTTTCCTCCATCGGTCTTGAGAATCGCGCACACAGCATCTATAAGCTTTGGGACAATGTCGTATTCCACCGCATCATCGATGCCCTTTACTATCTGACTCCTCAGCTCGACGGGATGCTGAGCAACGCAGGCCGCTTGATCGGCCAGACGCCGTTCTCGCCCGAGCCGGCGTCGTTCAGCCCCTCAGCGTTTCTTTGCTCTCTGGGTTCAGCTGCACTCTTCTACTTCCTTTCGGTCTTTTATTT
>DATDNS010000504.1:0-3401 GCA_036518155.1 Bacteroidota bacterium | reverse complement strand
TGCGCGAAGGAAAGAACCGTCAGGTGCGTAGAATGACTGCCGCCGTCGGTCATCCAACCCTAAGGCTGATTCGCATACGCTTCGATATGTTGAACCTCGAAGGACTTAACCCCGGAGAATCCCGGCACCTGACGAATCGTGAAGTTCACCACCTCAAGGCATCTCCTGGAACTGACAATTCGACCGAATGACCGGTCATCCACAGCATGGCCGCTTGAGTTCTTCTTCTCCCATCCCGCTGCAATCCCAAATACAGGAAGATTGTTGATTTCGAAAACAGGAATTGAATTGTTACCATCCACTACGATCTTCTCAGTTTTGAACAATCACTGTTGGGCAGCATTTGGCGACCAGAGGTACCGTGCCCAATGTCGAAATGTTAAACAAAACGGATTGATTCAATACTAAACACACTGGCAGATTGGAGAAATTTTCTTACATTGAACACGTCTTCCTTCGCCAACAGTCAAACCTTTCTCAAAGGAGATTTCAATGCCAGATACGATAACAATTATTGACAACCGGACAGGTAAGAAGTACGACCTTCCGATCACACACGAAAACATCAAAGCGCTCGACCTCCGTCAGATCAAAGTGAAAGACGATGATTTCGGCATGATGACGTATGATCCGGCCTTCATGAATACCGCCTCGTGTATCAGCAAGATTACCTACATCGACGGTGATAAAGGCATCCTCCGTTACCGCGGTTATCCCATCGAACAGATTGCCGAAAACGCACAGTCGTTTCTTGAAGTCGCCTATCTCGTCCTTAAAGGAGAATTGCCGAACAAGAAGCAACTCGACGATTGGCGCTACAACATCAAGATGCACACGATGGTGCACGAGAACGTCAAGACATTGATGGAAGGGTTCCGGTACGACGCCCACCCGATGGGGATCTTCATCAGCACGGTCGCCGCTCTCTCGACATTCTACCCGGAAGCAAAGAAAGTGCGGGACCCCGAGGTCCGTGAGAAGCAGATCTACCGCTTGATCGGCAAGGTGCCGACGATTGCGGCATTTGCCTATCGCCATTCAAAAGGGATGCCGTACGTTTATCCGGACAACGATCTGACGTACGCGGGGAACTTCCTCAAAATGATGTTCAAAGCGGGTGAATCTCCGTACAAAGTGAACGATACACTGGAGCACGCACTTACCATCCTCTTTATCCTCCACGCCGATCACGAGCAGAACTGCAGCGCCTCGGCGATGCGCGTCATCGGAAGCTCGGAATGCGATCCGTATTCGGCAACAGCTGGTGCCGCGGCAGCGTTGTGGGGCCCGTTGCACGGGGGAGCAAATGAGGCCGTGATCCACATGCTCGATGAGATCGGAGACCTGAAGCACGTGCCGGGATTCGTCAAAGACGTGAAGGACGGAAAAGGCAAACTCATGGGCTTCGGCCATCGGGTATACAAGAACTACGACCCAAGGGCAAAGGTGATCAAGAAAATGGCTTACGAAGTTTTCGAAGTGACGGGGCGAAACCCGAAACTCGACATCGCACTGGAGCTTGAACGAATCGCACTAGAGGACGAATACTTCGTGAAGCGCAAACTCTATCCGAACGTAGACTTCTACTCAGGATTGATCTATCAGGCGATGGGCTTTCCGCTCGACCTCTTCCCTGTCCTCTTCGCTATCGGCAGAACTGTCGGCTGGCTGGCACAGTGGCAGGAGATGCTGACCGACCCCGAGCAAAAGATCTCGCGCCCCCGCCAGGTCTATCTCGGCTCGGGACCACGCAACTGGGTCCCGACGATCGACCGGAAATAGTCGGTTATCATTTCATCTTGCGGTTTGAAATTCCCCCTTTTTTCAGTATGATTGAAGGGGGATTTTTGTTTCCGGTTCGAAGTGCCAGGCGACCAATCATTGTTCGGAAGGCCGTCCAAGTGCGCCGCGCGAACCGAGGGAGGGATCCTCTTTCCAATCCATGTTGAATCAGCCTCGCCGAGATTCCTGGGTAGAATTCAGGCTCTCCTTCAACAAGCTCCACAAGTGACAGGGAAGACCCGGGCGAATGAACAACTATAATATCCTGATCCTTTCTGCCTCCGGCGGCGCAGGCCATTTGCGCGCGGCTGAGGCCCTCCACAAAACCGCTGAACAGCTGGGCCTTCCGCTGAAAACGGAGAACTACGACTGCCTCGATTTTACCACGAAGACATTCAAGCGACTCTACGCCGGGACGTATCTCAATCTCGTGAACTACACTCCCGAATTGTGGGGATATTTCTATCAGAAATCCGAGGGAAAACCGTATCGCAAGAAAGGTCTCATCAGCCTCTTCGATCACTTCAATTATCAACGCTACCTCCGCTTCCTGAAATCGCGAAACCCCGATGCGATCGTCTGCACACACTTTCTCCCCTTTATTTCCGTTTCAAACGTGATTCGCAAATGGGGTATCGAAACACCGATCTTTGCCGTGACAACCGATTTTGACGTTCACCAGTACTGGGTAGACCCGATCATCTTCAAGTATTACGTTTATCACGAGGAGTCTCTCTGGCAGCTGCAAGCGAAAGGAATACCGGCACGGAAGATTTCCGTCGCCGGCATTCCCGTTATGCCCGATTTCCTTCTGAAGCCGGGGAAACGGGTTGCGCGAAAACTGCTGGGATTGAACGAACGACGAACAACCATCCTTGTCCTTTCGGGCGGATTTGGCGTCGGTCACTTCGAGGAAATCGTCGCAACCGCCGTCCGCACACTGTCTGCGTTCCCGGGCCGACAATTCAATCTCATCGTGGTTTGCGGGAAGAACCTCCCGGCGAAGACAAGCATTAGCAAGTCCATGATCCCTTCCAATATTGCAGTGAGCCTTCACGGGTTCGTTTCGACGATTCCTGAAATGATGAGTGCTGCCGATCTCGTCATAACAAAATCCGGCGGACTCACCTCAGCGGAAGCGCTCGTCAAAGGCCTTCCCATGGTCATCGTTGATCCGATACCGGGACAGGAAATGCGCAACGCCGACCTCATTGTCGAGCACGGCGCAGGTTGGAAAGCCATCGACCTTGCCAACCTCGAATACAAATTGAGAAGAGTGCTCAACAATCCTCAGATGCTCCACGACGCGCGCATCGCAGCGGCCTCCCTTGCGCGACCCAACGCGGCGCGGGACATCCTGACGGATGTCTACAGGAACATTCAGCCCAACCGGGAGAAAATACAATGAAGATAACCATCGCGGGTCTTTCGATGAATTATGTTGAACGGGGAACACCAGGAGGAACACCAGTCGTCTTCGTTCACGGATTCCCTTTCAACCTCGAAACCTGGGAACCGCAAATGCGGGCGCTCCCCAACCACTACCGCGCGATTGCCTACGACGTCCGGGGTCACGGCAAGAGCGATGTGGGCGATGGGCAGTACAGCCTTGAATTCTT
>DATDNS010000503.1:0-2701 GCA_036518155.1 Bacteroidota bacterium | reverse complement strand
ATGGTTATTCTGGCCATGATGCTTCTGGGAACGCTGTCACTCGACGTGAATGATGCTCTGATCAATTCCGGCTCCACGAGCCTGGAAATGGAGGCCGGGCTCGATGCACTCTCGTACGGCCAGTCTCTGCTTGATGAAATTCTGGACAAGGAATACGACCAGGCAACAACAACCGGAGTGCGCATTTTCAACTACAACCTTTTGACAGCTCCAGCCCTGCTGGGACCCGAAGTGGGGGAAACATTTACGCTTCCGGACACTGCAACCTCCAACGGATTCAGATCAATTAGAAAATACAACGATGTCGATGACTACAACGGCTATTCGCGCAATGTCAGGAATCAGCGACTCGACATCTTCACCCTCACGAGCAGAGTCAAATATGTCTCTGAAGATCACCCGGATTCGGTGCTGAACACACAGACTTTTTACAAACGAGTGTCGGTGACAATTTCAAATCCGTACATGGTAAAAGACGCGAACGGGAATGTTTTTCCCCTCGTCATGCGCGACCTGGCAATCTACAGAAGATACTTCTAAGGAACCGGCGTACGCCACGCCACAATCAGTTGACACAATGAGGGAACCATGGGCAGAGCAGCAATCTTGTTGGTAATCGGACTGGGAATAGCGTTTGGGATCATCTCAAACAGCATCAGGTCGTCTCTTGAATCACTCACCTTGTCTCAAGTATCGTACAACAAATACTCCATTGCCCGGAATCTGGCGCGAACGGCCATCCACGCCACACTGCGCGCATACGACCGCGGTCTCAACCCGATCCCGTCCTCCGGTATTTTCAACGGTGGATCGTATACCGTCAATTTGATCACGAATGTCGACACATTGTGGATGACAACGGTGGGGACATACGAAGACTCGTCGTACAGAATGAATGTGCAGCTCCTCCGCTCAACAAAGCCCTTTCCGACGACGAACGCAGCGATCGGTATTCGTGCGGCGCCGGTCAACTTCAAAATCTCCGGCGGCGCTTCGGTTGACGGCCACAACTGGGACTCAACAGGGACTTCCTTGATCGGCAGCGGCGACCTGCCCGGCGTGACGACGATGAATAAGATAGATTCCATCACCGTTGCAACGAATGGGGGCACAAATATCAACGGCGTTCCGCCCGTCAAAGTCGATACTTCAACGGTTGATCCACTTGCGTTTCTCACGGAATATCAAAACAACGCGGACTACGTATATAATACACCCGGGACGTATTCCGGAGCTACCTGGGGATCCGCAGGAGCGCCAGCAATTGTTTACTGCAATGCCGGCGCAGATACTTCCTTTGCAATCAAATTTACCGGTTCCGTCGTGGGGTATGGGATCCTTGTCGTGCAGGGCAATGTGCAGTTCAATGGTAACTTCAGTTTCTATGGACTCGTTGTGGTGAGCGGGTTCAATACCCAAGTACAGTTTGGAGCGGCAGGTACGCCGCAAATTGTCGGTGGCCTCATCGTTGCAGGAAATGCAGGCGCAAGTGTCACGCTCAAAGGTACCGGCAATGCCGCAAAGGTGAAATACAGCTCGGAAGCGCTTTCGAACGCAAGGAACATCGGTAAACTTCGATACTACAAAATAATCTCGTGGTACGAGTGAACCAAATTGCCAGATTTGAGAATTCTCGAAACCATTCCAGCGAGTTCATCGGAACTCGAGAATACGTAAGAACCGGCTTTTTGATTGTCAAAATTACTTTCTCTGCCATATATGACCGAAGGATAGACTGACGCCAGTCAAGGTTATCCTCGATTGTGGCGAATTTTGTTGGCTCACCTCGAATTTGCCTCTGTTCCGTACGACGGCACCCTTCTTGCGACATCATGCGGGCCTGCCAGGTCAAGAGACTGGTCGGCGATGTTTTGATTGAAATCACCCAGCCTACAGACAATGTATCCTATCTTGAATGCGGCTGCAAACGTCAGATGGCAAGATTGATTCACTTTCGGGATAATTGTACATTGGAAACGAGTTGTTGTTCAATTCCCCTTCCATTTAAAGTACGATACCGCTCTTCTAGAAAGAACACGTTATGAGCACCGGCCAGACTTTCATGGTCATCGCCGCAATGATGCTTCTCGGCACGCTTTCCCTCAGCGTCAATACCACGCTCATCAACTCATCCAGCACCGGCCTGGAAATGGAAGCCGGATTGGACGCTCTGTCCTACGGCCAATCATTGTTGGACGAAATCCTGGCACGGGAATTCGATGAGAAGACGCTGACGTACAGGGCATTCAATTACAGCGATCTTACGCCAATTGCTCTGTTGGGCAAAGACAACGGAGAGTCAATCCCGCAACCTGATTCTTCGGCTTCGGATGATTTTCATTCCAAGCGCAAGTTTGACGACGTCGACGACTATCACAACTACGTACGCATCAACAGAAATTCACGGCTCGACAACTTTACGGAAACAACCGCAATCGAGTACGTCCAGGAAGCGAACCCGGATGCACTCGCACTTTCCCCGACGTTTTACAAGCGCGTGACGGTCACAATCTCGAATCCGTATATGGTAAAGGATCTCAACGGCAATGTCTTTCCGTTGGTTCTCTGGGACATCGCAGTATATCGCAAATACTTTTAAGGAGGGGCCAGGGCATGTCTTCAATGATGGACTATGTTGCGTCAGGAATCGTTTTTGCAATCCTTGCAGTCACTGTGGCGCGGATCCAGGTAAACATCAACT
>DATDNS010000502.1:0-3117 GCA_036518155.1 Bacteroidota bacterium | reverse complement strand
CTACATTGCGAAGCCGGAAGAACTCAACGAGATAACGTCATCGTCAACCGAGCGCGGGATGAAAGCCTTCCGCGCATTCTGGAAGAAACACGATCCCGACACAACCACCGCCTACAATCAGATCATGGTGGAATACTACCGGAGAGTAGACGAAGCGATCCGGCAATTCTCGACGATTAAAGACCGGGACGGTTACAAAACGGACCGGGGACGGATCTACATTCTCTTCGGGCCGCCGTCACACACGGAACGCTCGCTGCTGCCGGACCAGCCGGTGAGGGAAGTCTGGACATACACGAATTTGAAGAAACGCTTCATCTTCACCGAAAAAAACAAGTCCGGCAATTATATCCTTACTGAGACGACCAACCTTTGAAACCAATCATCGCAATCACGATCGGCGATTTCAACGGGATCGGCCCGGAAATCGCTCTCAAGGCCGCGGCCAACGCGTCCGTCAAGAAGATCTGCACGCCACTCCTGGTCGGACCACTCGATGTCTTTGGACACGTCCGATCCGATCTCAGGCTCAAATTGAAACTGGAAAAGTCATCGCTTCCGGTGATCAAAAGTACGATCACCCCGGTATTTGACACGGGTGACGGCATCTGGGGCAACGTCCAGTACGGCGCAGTCACAAAGAGCTCGGGAAAGAATGCCGGTGTCGCCATCGAACGCGCCGTGGAATTGTGTCTGAAAGTCCGCGCTGACGCGATGGTCACCGCCCCCGTCTCGAAAGAGGCGCTCAACCTTGCAGGCTACAATTTCCCCGGCCAGACGGAAATGATCGCGCTCCTCAGCCGGTCGCAGCGGGTGGCAATGATGCTTGTCTCGGATTCGATGCGCGTCGGCCTCGTGACGATTCACGTCGGCATCAAATCGATCCCGGAACACATCTCGAAAGACAAGATCGTCGAGAAGATCCTGACCATCAACGATTCCCTCATGAAGGACTTTCGCGTCAGGAAACCCCGCATCGCGGTGCTTGCTCTGAATCCGCACGCGGGCGAGAAAGGTCTGATGGGAACGGAAGATGACGAGTTCGTCCTCCCGGCGGTCAAAGAAGTGAAAGCAAAGGGGATCAATGTGGAAGGCCCCTTCCCCGCCGACGCTTTCTTTGGAAAGCAGTCGCACAAGGAGTTCTCAGCCGTTGTCGCGATGTACCACGACCAGGGATTGATCCCGCTGAAAATGAGTTCCTTCGGCAAGGGTGTGAATTTTTCCGCAGGCCTCAATATTGTCCGGACATCGCCCGATCACGGAACCGCATACGATATCGCCGGGAAGGGAAAGGCCAGTGCCTCCAGTATGATCGAGGCAATCAAGCTTGCGGTGACAATCTCCAAAAATCGGCAAGTGTCATGATCGAACTCCTCAACGTGTCGGTTTCCTTCGAAGGACAATTGGTCCTCGACAAGATCGACTTTTCCATGAAGCGCGGAGAGTTCGTCTACCTCGTCGGCCAGACCGGGGCGGGGAAAAGCTCGCTCATGAGGCTGCTCTATATGGACCTCACACCGAGCAACGGACGTGTCAAGGTTGCGGGGTACGACTCAAAACTCATTACGTCGAGACAGATTCCATTGTTGAGACGGCGGCTTGGCGTCATTTTCCAGGACTTCCGACTGCTCGACGACCGGAACGTGTACGACAACGTCGCCTTTGCGCTCTACGTGACGAATGCGCGAAGGGTCGACCTCAAGAAGAAGGTCCTTCACGCGCTTTCCGATGTCGGGTTGAGCCACAAACGCAATCAAATGCCGGGCGAGCTTTCGGGGGGTGAACAACAAAGAGTGGTGATCGCGCGGGCGATTGTCAACGAACCCGTGATGATCCTTGCGGACGAACCGACGGGAAACCTCGATCCGGGGGTTTCCGCCGAAATCATGGAACTGCTCCGAAAAATCAACATGCGCGGGACGGCCATCCTGATGTCCACGCACAACTACGAACTTGTGAAGAAGTATCCTGCGAGGATTGTACAGCTCGTGGACGGAAAAATTTCGGAAGTGGACCTCAAATCAAAGAAACGTTTCTCGTAGAAATCAACGCACCTGCTCGACCCGCCTGACCTCCTCGTGTTCCAGCATCAGCGCCCGTTCGATTCCGGCCCGTAACGTCATCATGGACATCGGGCAAAGAACACAGGAACCCGTGAGCCTCACTTCGACAATCCCGTCCTCTTTCAGCTGAACGAACTCCACGTCTCCCCCGTCGACCTTCAGGTACGGACGGACTTTCTCAAGCGTTTTTGAAATGACCTCAGGGCTGATCACGCAAGTAACAGTTCAATGTTGTGACGGTATGAGAATCTCGACGTTTGGCGTGGGGATCCCGTCGACGTTCCGAATGCTGATTTGCGCCGCCATGTTCCTTGCAATCTGACGGATGACCTGGGCATCGGGAGAATCCGGATCGGCACTCACAATCGGGACTCCCTTGTCGCCGCCCACGCGGATCGCCGTGTTGATCGGGATTTCACCGAGAAACGGCACATTCAGTTCTTTCGCTGTCCTGCTTCCGCCGCCGGTATCGAAAATGTTTTCACGCTGGCCGCAGTGGCTGCAAATATAGTAACTCATGTTTTCAATGATACCGATGACCGGGACGTTCACTTTGTTGAACATCACGAGTCCTTTGCGCGCATCGGCCAGTGCCACATCCTGCGGCGTACTGACGATGACGGCACCGGTTAAGGGCACTGTCTGGACGAGCGTGAGCTGAATGTCGCCGGTACCTGGCGGCATGTCGAAAATTAGGTAGTCAAGGTCTCCCCAGGTCACATCGCTCATGAACTGCTTCAGCGCTCCGCTGGCCATCGGCCCGCGCCAGATGACTGCCTGCATCGGATCGACGAGAAACCCGATCGACATGATCTTGACGCCGTGTTTTTCGAGGGGTATGAGCTTGTTGTTCGAGACTTTCGGACGGTCGTTGATGCCGAACATCAGCGGAATACTCGGTCCATACACGTCCGCATCAACAAGGCCGACTCTCGCTCCATCCATCGCAAGCGAAACGGCGAGGTTCACAGCGACTGTGGATTTCCCGACGCCCCCTTTGCCGCTCGCCACCGCAATCGTGTTCTTGACTCCGGGAAGCAGCGATTCCTTCTGG
>DATDNS010000501.1:0-3534 GCA_036518155.1 Bacteroidota bacterium | reverse complement strand
GGTGGAGTGTTTCTCTGTTTCCGACGGATTGCGTTGACATCTGCTGGCTGATTTTGTCACCGCATCGAAATGCGGGGTTATTTCGCGGAATTGTTGGCAATTCATCGTGAGAATGCGTACTATGAATACGACGAAGTGCTGTTCACCAACCACTGATGCCGGTGCAGGAGAACGTGGACGTTCCCGTGCGACGGCAATAGCTCATTGGGTCAGCGAACCCTCTGGATTCCTTCCCGTCATCTCAGAACCACTCTGCGAGAGTACGGAAGCGGCAATACGGGTTTGACCGTACCTCGCTCCTAGTTGGTTCTTCGGTTATCTCACAACGATAAATCGAACTCAGCGGCATCGCCGTTCGTTCGGACGTTGCGAACGAAGGCTGAACGATCTGCGACGAAGCGTCCGGCGGCTGGACGCGCGGGCGAAGATCGTTGTTCGCAACTGCTGTTCATTATTCACGGCACCTGGAAAGGATCGACGGGAACGCGCATGAATCTTTCACACCATAAGTTCCACATTCCGGTCATGGGAACCGGACACTCGATCGATACACCCATTCGCGTGGCGCACTTCGGCATCTCGTCTGTCATGTCCATCATCGATGACATGCTCATCGAAAAGATGAGGAAATTCTACTCAGCGAAGTTCGCCCTCCCGTACCGCACGATCCCACGGTTTGCCCCGGAAGCCAGGTCAAAACGCATTACGGCATATCTCGAAGTTGTGCAGGAAATCGTACGTCTGAAGATGGAAGCCGTCAAGAAGCTTCCGTTTTTCGTTCAGAACGACAAACAAAAGTACTTCGACCTTCTCCCCGATGAAAGTCCGCTGAAACACGATTACCGGACCATGCTTGCGATGGACCCCGGCCCCGAGCGCGACGCCGTGGGTTATGATTTGACCGACCGGATGAGTCCGGGTTCCATCGACGTCAATATCATGGTGAAGATCGACGGCCATCATCTTGCGCAGTACGGTGTTCACGAGGCCGACGGGCTGAGCGATGCCAAGGCGGCGTTGAAGGGATTTGCAGAGAGCAGCCTGAAGTCGAGCGTGGTATTTTCCGCAGGATTGAACCAGGGGATGTTCGGATACCTCATGCAATTCCGTGATTTCTACAGGAATGCGGCGGGCGACATCAAGAAGAAGATTATCCTGAAAGTCAGCGATTTCCGCTCGGCTTTGATCCAGGGCCGGTTGCTTGCCAAAAAAGGGCTTGAAGTGTTCGAATTCAGAATCGAATCAGGATTGAACTGCGGCGGTCACGCATTCGCGTCGAACGGAGTGTTGCTCCCTTCGCTCCTGCACGAATTCAAACAGCGACGGGATGACCTCGTTGCCGAGTTTCGGCCTGCGATCAGAAAATTTTACGACGAGATGGGATGGGAATATCCCGAAGCCGCGGAAAACCATCGTCCGCTCGTGACGGTTCAGGGCGGAATCGGTACCCACGGAGAAGCGAGGAGACTGCACGAACAGTTTGGAATGGACATGACCGGCTGGGCAAGCCCGTTCCTTCTCGTACCCGAAGCAACGTGCGTCGACAACGCTACGCGGGAACTCCTGCGTCAGGCAACGGAGGACGATCTCTACCTGAGCGATGTCTCGCCGCTTGGCGTGGTATTCAACAACGTCCGTAATTCCGGTTCCGAAGTCCACACGCGGGACAACGCATCGAAAGGGACACCCGGGTCTCCCTGCCCAAAGGGGTACCTCGTTTCGAATACGGAATTTACGTCCGCTCCCATTTGTCTCGCCTCGACCGAGTATCAGACAAAGAAGCTTGCGCAAATTGACGGATCGGATCTCACGGTCGAGGAAAAGGATTCGCGAAAAAATGAAGTGCTCGAAAAAACGTGTCTGTGTGAACATCTCGGGAACGGTGCGCTGATCGCTCTCGGTCTCGTCCCGGAGACAAACCATCCGCAGGCGATCTGTCCTGGTCCGAACATCGCGTGGTTCAACAGGATCTATTCCCTCAAAGAAATGGTCGACCACATCTATGGGCGCGGCGCTTCCCTCGTACCACCCGAGCGCCCGCATATGTTCGCCAAGGAAATTGCCATGTACGTCGACTACTTCGAAAAGCTCATCAAACGGTGCGGCTACTCCCTGCGCGAGACGAAGACGATCAATGAGTTCTACCAGAACCTCAGAACGAGCATCGAGTTCTGCCTTTCCATTGCTGCAGAAGAGCCATACGAAGGCGAAAACCTTGCATCCATTCCGCCGTGCGTGGAAAAGCAGCGCGAACGCATGCAGGCGCTGTTCGCTGGCTTTGAGGTAAACGCAGTCGTCGTTCCCGCGTAATCTACCCGACCCCCTCACGTTCTTCTTCCTGGCTTCAGCCACCGGAATCATCCTGCGCTGAACAACACTGTACAGTACTCCCTCAATGCGATCACAATGAGGGCAAACTTCCCGTCGCCATAATCGTCCAGCGGCAACCTTTTCCCGCGTGCCCTGGTCTAAGAGAGATGGTGAACTGTACCTCTTCGAAGAAAGCCTCCGTGCCGGAATCGACGACACTGCAACTTCACAGACTGGTTTACCGTAAGATTTTTACAGGTCCCGCCAACACAAAGGAACGTCCTTTATGAAACACAACAACCTCATTGTCGCAGCGCTCTTGGCAACGGTTCTCATTGGTTCCTCGCTGTCCGCCCAGGATTCAAGAGAAATCAACAAAACGGTCGCGTTGAAGGCTGACGGCGAGCTTTCCATCGACACGTTTAAGGGAAGCATCACAGTGACGACCTGGGACAAACCGCAAGTGGACATTCACGCGACCATCACGGCGGACGACGAATTCGGATCGAGGTACTCCGCAGACAAAGTACGCGACACGGAAATCCGGGTCGACGTAACGGATGGGCGCGTGAGAATCAAGACGGACTACGATAATGTCAGGGATCGACACGATGGATTCTGGTCGTGGTTCGGCGGCAACAGCGGGTCCCTTCCACTCGTTGACTACAAGATTACGATGCCCAGGACTGCAGCGTTGAAAATCAAGGACTACAAGTCGCGAAGTACCGTCGCAGACCTCAGCGGCTCAATCGACCTCAACACCTACAAAGGCGACGTCGACATTGCCGGGGTGGATGGATCGGTCAGGCTGGAAACCTACAAAGGCGAAGCACGAATAAGCTTCGTCAAGCTTGCCGCCAAAAGCCAATTTCAAACGTATAAAGGTGATATCAGGGTCGTCCTCCCGAAGGCAGCCGGCTTCGACCTCGATGCAGACCTCGGGTACCGCACGGATTTCGTCTCCGATTTTGAGGTCGATATTCCAACCTCCGGGAGACATCATCACGACAAGGAATTTCGCGGCGCTGTCAACGGAGGGGGTCCCGAACTTGTTCTCAAATGCTCGAAGGGTAACATCCAGCTTCGTCAGCACTAGGCCGGATCGCGCGTGAGCGGCATCGCAGGTCGCTTTCGTTCCGGAACATTTCACCACCAGCACTCTGCAAGGGTGACCGTATGAAAAAGAAAATCATTATCTCTTCTGTTGCCGTCTGTGCAATCGCT
>DATDNS010000500.1:0-3009 GCA_036518155.1 Bacteroidota bacterium | reverse complement strand
ATGAACCTTCACACCGGGAACCATCCTGCGGGAGAGATCAGCGGACTCTTCAAGTACTACGACGGCACATTTACAACGATGCTGAACGGCGCACAGGCAGGGACCTCTTCAACGGGAACAGGAACCGCGTGGCTGCATTTCGGGAGACAGAACGATACGGCGTCATATCGCGTCACGTTCGCGGGATTGGCCGGCGCATACTCGGGTTCGCATTTTCATCTGGCTCCGGGGGGAGGCGTCATCCATCCCATTGCGGTAACCGACAGCACCGGGTCCGGCATCTGGTTCGTTCCGGATTCGATCATCAGCGCCATCCTCAAGGGAAATGTCTACGTCAATATCCACTCGGCGACGTTCCCGGCCGGAGACATTCGCGGAACGCTCGGTGCAAGTCTCGGAACTGCCACAAGCGTCCGGCAAGTATCGCAGAATGTCCCGTCGCAATTTTCGCTTGAACAGAATTATCCGAACCCGTTCAACCCGTCGACATCGATCGGCTTCTCGCTGACGCATCCGGCCCGTGTGACCTTGAAGGTGTTCAACGTCCTCGGCCAGGAAGTCGCGACATTGATGGACGGACAGCAAAACTCCGGCTCCTACAAGGTCACGTTCGATGCGCGGATGTTTGCGTCGGGTGTCTATCTCTACCGGCTGACGACAAGCGACGGTGGCAACGTAACGAAGAAGATGGTGTTGTTGAAGTGAACGAGCTTCCTCGATACATCCCGATCGATAACTGATTGGGATCCGCACAAACAAAATCCCCGTCCGGCATTGCCGAACGGGGATTTTCCTTTTTAATCTCCACGTAAACTTCTATCTGGAACCAGTCTCAACAATCGCCGCTCTGTCACCCCGATCGTGTTTCGGGGACTATTCCGGCCTGAAGAGTAGATGCTGAAACACCTGCCCGCCTCCGGCGTTCAGGCGGGAGTCCAGCACGACGCAGAATGTTTTTGAGATGGCTTCTACACTTTGGATTCCTCTGGGAAGACGGTGATTCGCTCAGTCCTGAAGCGCCTTCTCAAGCAGGTCGGAGATATCGTTTTGGCCGATCTTCACGTTGGCGACGGCTTTCTGCAACGCTTCCGATTCCGACCTCGCCAGGCCCTTTCCGGAGAATTTTGCGGAACCGAGCGTCGTGTTCGACTCTTTGTCGACAAGCGTGGCACTCACACTGGCGTCGACTGAATACATGGTTCCCGACATTCCCTCCACCTTGGTCGACTGTCCGGTCTCCGCCTCTATCTGAAGCACGAAACGCGACGACTTGACAACCTTGTAACCGACCTGCGTGATCGCAGACGTAAAGGCATTCCTGAGATTCGCCGACGCTTTCGTGGAACTTGCGTCGATCGTGAGCATGAAGGAAACATCCGGGCTTTCCGCCTTCCAGGTGAAATTCACAGCGGAAGAGAGAAGGTTTTGTTCGAACTCACGCCCGGCATTCTGCAACGACAGCCGCGCCCTGATTCCGTTTCCTTTCATCGCCCGTACGGTGGTTGACAGGCTTGCGAGTCCACGTTCATCTGTCGTAGCGTCTCCCACCGTGATGCCGTCCGACGTCTCAAACACCACTGTGGCGCCGACGACGGGCACAGCGCTGCTGTCCACGTTGAATGAAACACGGACAACAAACGGGTCGGCAAACTTCCTGCCGATTTTCCCCCGCTGCTTGTCCCCTCCTATTTTCTCCAGCGTTACGTTCGAAAGTAGACTCCTGATGTCCGAGGAAATCGTCGTCGGACCGAAACTCGCCGCGGGTTTGTACGGTGAGTTGGAGACCGAATTGTAGAGCGCCTGTTTTGTCAGGAGCGGGGCAATGACCTTCCGCGATTCCAGGAGGTTTTGTACTGCATCGTTGAGTCTTCCCTTCCTGGCATAGCTCGTCGACGCCGTGCGCAAATCGGTTGCCTGCTTCCATCCCGCATCCATTTCGTTGCGGATCGATTCGCAATACTTGTCCCGGTCCAGAACGACGAACGCATAAGCAGTCCCGCTCGCGTTGTCGGTAACAGTCTCCACGGTTTCCATTCCCGCAATCTCGTCGCTCACGGCCGTCCTTATGTTCGACCGGAAATCCGAAACAATCTGCTCGTCCTTGTCGAACTGAAAGCTCTCCGAAACGTTCCTGACCTGGGCCTGGATTTGAACGCGGATTTGCGAAACCACGTCCATCTGCGCCGCCTTTGTCGCGGCTTCGATCGCGCGCGCACCGTTGCCGGCACAGACCCCAAGAATATACAATTCCGCGGGATACCGGGGATTCTTGTGCGTCGAGTACCATTCAGGAACTTGCCCCGGCAGAACGGATGAACCGCCGACCGCCAGCACCGCCGCCATCAGAGTCCGAACGATTACTGTTTTCACTGCACGATTCCTTTCGTGATGTTATTGCACCGAAACCATCATCAGTTTGCGATTCAGGTTGACCTGTCGCAATTTTCCTGCGGAGAAATTCGCGTTGAACTCCTTGCGCAGTTCACGGAAAAATCCGGTTGGATTCTGCATATCCGGATTCGTCACCCAGACGACATAATCGATGGTCTTGTCGCTCGAGACATTTTGTTTTGTCTTGTTGCACAGTTTCTTGAGAGTCTTCTGGAGCGCATCGTCGAGGTCGTAGCGTGTATCTTCATCGAACGTCCCGGTAATATTCACGACCACCTTGTACTGTTGACCATCCTTGATGTCGTCCTGCCAGTACGAATTGAGCCTGCTCATGACGTAGTCGAGCGCGTTGTTCACAGCGGCTTCGACGAGCGCCGTTGCCGGCGCCGCCGATTCTTCGCTGTAGCCGGTCTCCGTGCCGAGGAGACGGGCCGTGGTTGTTTCATAGGCCCTGACAGAGACCGACGCTTTGCGCACGTCCGTCGTCCCGACCTTTCGTGTGTCCACGGTGATGGTGTAGGTGATGTTGATGTCGCTCCCGACGGAAAGAGCGATCGCATAGGAGAGGTCTTCGTCCGCACCTTTGAGCGCCATCTGGGCTTTCTGCTGCTCAATGAT